>NZ_DCNR01000002.1:0-10205 GCF_002322065.1 Dermacoccus sp. UBA1591
CTTCGGCAGGATCCTCGCTTGACATGCGCGGTCGTCCGCGCCCGGCGCGGGTGAAGCCATCCTCGCTTCGCTGCGGTGACTCCACCCGCGCCGTGCTCGACGAACACGACGCTGCGGTCCTACCTACGCTCGCTTGATCGTCGTCAGGCCTTCGTGAACTCGAGGTCGAGGTTGATCTTGATCTTCTCGCTGATCAGGACGCCGCCACCGTCGAGGGGAGCGTTGAACGTCATGCCGAAGTCGTTGCGGTTGATCTCACCCGACGCCTCGAAACCGGCGCGCGTGGCGCCCCACGGGTCGGTCGCGACACCGTTGAAGTCGTACGAGAACGTGACGGGCTTCGTCACATCCTTGATCGTCAGGTCACCCGTGATCTCGTCGTCCGTGATCTGCGTGGCCTTGAACGTCATCGTGGGGTAGGTCTCGACGTCGAAGAAGTCGCCCGACTTGACGTGCGCATCACGGTCGGCGTTGCCCGTGTCGACCGACGCGGTCTGCACCGTGAACTCGACGCTCGAATCCGAGATCGGGTCGGCGGCGACGACCGTTGCCGAGTAGTCGGTGAACTTGCCGCGCACCTTCGTCACCATGAGGTGACGGGCGACGAACGAGATCTCCGTGTGCGCCGGGTCGATGTTCCAGGTGCCGGCGGGGAGGGTGTTGAGGGAGGCCATGACGAGCCCCTTTCCTTCAGATCGTTGATGGGCGATGCACTCACCGTAGCGGAGTGTTGTTGAATTTTAAACTACATGCCCGGGGGTGCGTATTCCATTCCACACCCCAACAGGGGGTTCGTGTGGAACTGACGCTGAACACCGGGAATACTAGGTCTGTTGAGGAATCGGTTGCAGGAGAGGCGAGTAGCGTGACGCGAGGTGGCGAGACGGCGTGGTTGAGCGAGTCCGAGCAGGCTGCGTGGCGCCACTACCTGCGCGGCGCGCGGGCGCTCGAGACGGCGCTCGATCGTGAACTGCTCGCCCACGGCATGTCGCTGGCCGAGTACGAGATCCTCTCGATGCTCTCCGAATCGGAGGGTCGGCGCCTGCGCATGAGTGCGCTCGCGACCATCGTCGTGCAGTCACGCAGTCGGCTGACGCACACCGCCAACCGCCTCGAACGGCGCGGCTGGGTCGAGCGTCAGCCCTGCCTCGACGACTCGCGCGGTGTCGAACTCGTCCTCACCGAGGACGGGCTGCAGGCCCTGCACGAGGCAGCCAAGGTGCACGTCGCGAGTGTGCGCGCCTTCATGGTCGACGTGATGCCCGCGCGTCAGTTCGCGAGCCTCGGGGATGCCATGCGCCGCGTCGGCGAGGCCGTCGAGGCCAGCGAGCGCTGACGACCGGAGCACGCCACCGCCCCGCGCACGGTGTGTCGAGGCGCCACCTGCCACGCCCGGAGCGAAGAGTATGACGGGACGTTCCCTACGACGGCGCGCACCGGCCGTCCCCGTCGCGGGTGCGACGACGCGACGCTGCTGTGGTGGGCCTCACGGGCCGTGAGGGGGCCGGCGTGGAGGGGATTGTCAGTGCGCGATGGAACAATGATGCGCATGAGCCAGAACACCTCGACGTCTCAGGCATTGCTCGATCACGCCCGCTCGGTCACCCCAGGCGGCGTCAATTCCCCGGTGCGCGCGTTCCGCGCCGTCGGCGGCACGCCGCGCTTCATCCGTGAGGCGAAGGGGCCGTGGCTGACGGATGTCGACGGCAACCGTTACGTCGACCTCATCTGCTCGTGGGGGCCGATGATCCTCGGCCACGCCGACCCGCGCGTCATGGACGCGGTGCAGCAGGCCGCGTCGCGCGGGTTCAGCTTCGGCACGCCGAGCGAGAACGAGGTGGCGCTCGCCACCGAGATCGTCAGCCGCGTCGAGCCGGTCGAGCAGGTACGCCTCGTCTCCTCCGGCACCGAGGCCACGATGTCGGCCATCCGTCTCGCCCGCGGCGCGACGCAGCGCAGCAAGATCGTCAAGTTCGCAGGGTGCTACCACGGCCACGTCGACGCGCTGCTCGCCGCCGCCGGCTCCGGCCTCGCGACGTTCGCCCTGCCCGACTCGGCCGGCGTCCCCGCCTCGAGTGCGGGAGAGACGATCGTGCTGCCGTACAACGACGTCGACGCGCTCGACGCGGCCTTCGCCGAGCACGGTGACGAGGTCGCCGCCGTCATCACCGAGGCCTCGCCGGGCAACATGGGCGTCGTGACGCCGGCGCCCGGTTTCACGAAGGCGCTGCGCGACATCACCACGAAGCACGGCGCTCTGCTCATCTCCGACGAGGTGATGACGGGCTTCCGCTGCTCCGCGGCCGGCTGGTTCGGTCACGAGGGCCAGCAGGGTGAGACGGCGCCAGATCTGTTCACGTTCGGCAAGGTCATGGGCGGCGGCTTCCCGGCTGCCGCGTTCGGTGGGCGTCGCGACCTCATGGAGCTGCTCGCACCCGACGGCCCCGTCTACCAGGCGGGCACCCTCGCCGGTAACCCGATCGCGACGGCCGCCGGCCTCGCGACGCTGCAGGCCTGCACGCCGGAGGTCTACGCGCACCTCGACCGCGTCGCACACACGATCGCCGATGCGGCCTCGAGCGAGCTGACGAAGGCCGGCGTCCCGCACCAGGTGCAGTGGGCGAGTTCGATGTTCTCGATCTTCTTCACCGACGAGGCCGTGACGAACTACGACGGCGCCAAGAAACAGGACATCCATGCCTTCGCCCGCTTCTTCGACGCGATGCTCGCCCAGGGCGTGCACCTGCCGCCGTCGTCGTTCGAGGCCTGGTTCGTCTCCGCGAGCCACGACGACGAGGCCGTCGCGCACATCGTCGAAGCGCTGCCGACCGCGGCGCGCGCCGCGGCGTCCACAGACTCGGCTGCGACACTGTGAGCATGTCCGAGCACGCCACCTCCGATCCGTCGCGGACGCCGCAGCCGTCGCCCGCCGCCGTCAGCGAGCCGCGGGTGCCCGTCACGACGCTCGTGCACCTCGTGCGCCACGGCGAGGTCCACAACCCCGAGAAGGTGTTGTACGGGCGCCTCGATGGATACCACCTCTCTGAGCTCGGGCACGAGATGGCCGAGTTGACGAGCCAGTGGTTGGCGCCACGCGACGTCACGCACCTCGTCAGCTCGCCGCTCGAGCGAGCGCAGGAGACGATGGCGCCGATCGCCGACAAGCTCGGTCTGCCCGTCACGCTCGACGAGCGTGTCATCGAGGCAGGCAACGACTTCGAGGGCATGACGGTGGGCTCGAACCCCAAGCAGCTCATGCAGCCGCGCTTCTGGCCGAAGCTCACCAACCCGTTCCGCCCCAGCTGGGGCGAGCCGTACGACGAGATCGCCGCGCGCATGGATGCGGCGATCCGTGATGCTCGTGATGCGGCATCCGGGCACGAGGCCGTCATCGTCAGCCACCAGCTGCCGGTGTGGACGGCGCGTCGTTTCGCCGAGGGCAAGCGCCTGTGGCACGACCCGCGCTCGCGCGAGTGCACGCTCGCGTCGGTGACGACGATCGAGTTCATCGACGATGAGATCACCGACGTGCGCTACACCGAACCCGCCGGCCGGTTGCTCGCCGCCTCGACGAATGCGGTGGGAGCATGAGCAGCAGCATCACCCGGCGCGCCGCCGCCGTCATCGCTGCCGGTGCTCTGACGTTCGGTGCGACGGCGTGCGGTGACGGCAAGAACGACGAGATCAGCAAGCAGGCGCAGGACCAGAAGGGCTACGTCGGCGGCGACGGAACCGTCGAGGAGCTTCCCGCAGCCAAGCGCGACAAGCCCGTCACGTTGAGTGGCAAACTGCTCGACGGCACCGACTGGAACGTGGAGCAGGCTCGCGGCAAGGTTGTCGTGCTCAACGTCTGGGGCGCCTGGTGCGGCCCGTGCGGGGCCGAGATGCCGCACCTGCAGAAGGCGTGGCAGTCGTACGAGAAGGCGGGCAAGAACGTCGTGTTCATGGGCATCGACCAGCGTGACTCGAACGCCGTCGCCAGTTCGACCCTGAAGAAGTGGGGCGTCACGTACCCGTCCCTGGCCAATGACGACGGCGCCAACCTGCAGGGCCTTCAGCGCAAGGTCTCCGCGACCCCGACGACGCTCGTGCTCGACGCGCAGGGCCGCATCGCCGCGCGTGTCAGCGGGGCGACGACGGAGACGACGGTGCGCAACATGGTCGACAAGGTGCTGGCGGAGAAGGCTTGATCGCGTTGCTCGCGGCGAGCGACTCGCCGAGACAGATCGTCGCGGACGGTGCGTTGCCGCTCGCGATGTTCTTCGCTGCCCTCGCGGGGCTCGTCTCGTTCGCCTCGCCGTGCGTGCTGCCACTCGTACCAGGCTTCCTCGCCTACGTGACCGGCCTGACCGACGAGAAGCGTCGCACCCGCATCATCCTCGGCGCGTGCCTGTTCGTCCTCGGCTTCTCCGTCGTGTTCGTCGGCCTGCAGGCCGCGCTGTCGTTCTTCGTCGACACCGTCGGCGCCCACGACACGCTGCTGCTGCGCGTCGGCGGGGTGTTCGTCATCGTCATGGGCCTGATGTTCCTCGGCGTGCTCGGCCAGCGCGGATTCACCGTGCGCTGGCGCCCGGCCGCGGGGCTGCTCGGCGCTCCGCTGCTCGGCGCCGTGTTCGCGCTCGGCATGTCGCCGTGCGTCGGGCCGGTCTACGGCGCGATCCTCGCGGCCAACACCGCACTCGGATCGAGCGGCGTCAACGGGCGCGGGTTGCTGCTCACCGCCTGCTACAGCCTGGGCATCGGCATCCCCTTCATTCTCATCGCGGCCGGCTGGAGCCGCGCCGAGCGCGCCTCGAAGTGGTTGCGCGCGCGGCATCGTCCGATCCAGCTCGTCGGCGGCGGCCTCATGATCGCCATCGGCGTGCTCATGGTGACGGGTCTGTGGAACTCGCTCATCGCCGACATCCAGACCCATCTCGTCAATCAGTTCGAACCGGTGATCTAGTGGCCAAGACGTCAGACAACCCCGAACCCGGCGCGTTCCGCGTCGACGACGCTGCTCACGGCGAGGCATCCATGGGCGGTGCGGCGCGCGACGACGTGCCCCGTGACGATGCGGCCGACGCAGACTCGACGAAGACGTCCTCGCGGGACGATCGGGCGACGGTGACGCAGCCGCGTCTCGGGTTCCTCGGCGGCCTGCGCTGGTTCTGGCGGCAGTTGACGAGCATGCGCACGGCGCTGTTCCTGTTGCTGCTCGTCGCGGTCGGGGCCGTGCCGGGCTCGATCTTCCCGCAGCACTCGATCGACGAGCAGCGTGTCACGCAGTACCGCCTCGATCATCCGGATCTGGCGCCGTGGCTCGACCGGCTCGGCATGTTCAACGTCTACAGCTCGCCGTGGTTCGCCGCCATCTACCTTCTGCTGACTGTGTCGCTCGTCGGCTGCATCATCCCGCGCGTCCGGGTGCACTACAAGGCGATGCGGCAGGGCCCGCCCGCGATGCCCCGCCGCCTCTCACGCCTTCCCGCGCACCGCGAGGTGACGCTCGAGGCGACCCCCGAGCAGGTCATCGCCGCGACGCGTACCGTCCTGCGGCGCAAGCGGTTCGCGCTGCGCAAGGGCACGGGCGAGTTCGAGGTCGCCTCCGAGGGCGGCATGCTGCGCGAGACGGGCAACCTGCTGTTCCACCTCAGCCTCATCGGCATCATCGTCTCGGTCGCGGCCGGGCACGTCTGGGGCTGGCGCGGTGACGTCATCGTCCCCGAGGGCAGCGGTTTCGCCTCGACGCCGTCGCGCTACGACACCCTGAAGCTCGGGCCGTGGGTCGATGCGGAGCAGGACATCCCCGACTGGGCGCTCAAGATGAACACGCTCAAGGTGATGTTCGAGAGCAACGTCGACCCGACGAGCAGCCAGTGGGGTCAACCGCGCGACTTCACCGCCGACGTCGACTACCGGGAGTCGGCGAACAGCGCGTGGAAGAAGGACACGATCAAGGTCAACCACCCGCTGAAGGTGGGAGGCGGCGAGGTGTACCTGCTCGGCAACGGCTACGCCCCGAAGATCACGTTCAAGGACGCGAAGGGCAACGTCCTGTATGACGAATCCACGCCGTTCCTGTCGATCGACAACAAGTACAAGTCGACCGGCGCATTCAAGATCTCGGGCGCCTCACCGAAGCAGATCGGCCTCACCGGCTTCTTCCTGCCGACGGCCTACCTCGACCCGAACCTGGGCCCGAGCTCGGCCTTCCCCGACGCCAAGGCGCCGGCGCTGTACCTCACGGCGTTCACGGGCGACCTGTACCCGAACGGTCGCCCGCAGTCGGTGTTCAGCCTCGACACCGGCACGATGACGCAGCTCAAGGACGAGAAGGGCCAGCCGGTGCGTCTGCAGCTCGCCCTCGGCCAGACGGTGCAGCTGCCGAACAACCTCGGCTCCGTGACGTTCGACGCGGCGCCACGGTGGGCGGGGCTGTCGATCCGTCACGACCCCGGCAAGGGGCCGGCCCTGCTGTTCAGCGTCCTCGCACTCGCCGGCCTCGTGCTTTCGCTGACGATCCGTCGTCGGCGCGTGTTCGTCCGCGTCCGTCCCGCTACGGATGGTGACACCGACGCGCGTACAGTGGTTGAGATCGGTGGGCTCGCCAAGGGTGAGGATCCTCGTCTCGCGCTGGCGGTCGACGACATCCTCGAACGCATCAGCCGCGCGGCGGCCCCCACCACGAAGACGACAGGTAAGGCATGATGTCCGCTTTCGCATTCATCGACGAGGCGCAAAGCACCCTCGCGCAGAACTCCACACGCGCCGTGTATGCGGCCGCGCTCGTCCTCACCCTCGCGATGCTTTCGTTCTGCGTCGATCTCGCCCAGGCACCCGGCCGTCAGGCGCGGGCCGGACGCCGAGGCGCGGCCGATGAGGCTGCCGTCGAGGCCGGCGCGGAGAGCGCGGTGGAGGCCGACGCCATGAGCGCCAAGGCCACGAGCGCCGGCGCGGCAGCGACGTCGACGGCCGGCGTCGGCGGTGCGACGGCGGTGCTCGAACGCACCCGCGAACGTCGTGACCTCGACGGCGACGGCACCCCCGACGTCCCGGCCGACGGTCACAAGCGTCAGTGGGCCGGCACCGGGATGGCGCTGACGTGGCTCGGCACTGCGTTCCTCATCGCGGGCATCGTCATGCGTTCGCTCGCCGTGCACCGCCCGCCGCTGGGCAACATGTACGAGTTCGACCTCGCCGGCACCGCGTTCCTGCTCGTGTGCTTCCTGCTGTGGAGCCTGCGCAAGGACGTGCGCTGGCTCGGCGCGTTCGTCACGCTGCCCGCGACGCTGTTCCTCATCCTCGCCGCGAAGGTGTACTACACCGAGGCGAGCAAGCTCATGCCGTCGCTGCAGTCGTACTGGCTGTCGATCCACGTGACGGTCGCGACGCTGTCGGTCGGCCTGTTCACGATCGGCTTCGTCATCACGTGCCTGTACCTCGCCCAGAAGACGCGCGAAGAGAAGGGCAAGAGCGGCGGTTTCCTGCGCTCGCTGCCCGATTCGGAGACCCTCGACCGCCTCTCCTACGGTGTGCACATCATCGCGTTCCCGCTGTGGATGTTCACCGTCCTGTGTGGCGCCATCTGGGCGCAGGAGGCCTGGGGTCACTACTGGAACTGGGATCCGAAGGAAGTCTGGTCGCTCGTCATCTTCATCGTCTACGCGGCGTACCTGCACAGCCGCGTGACGGTCGGGTGGAGCGGACGCAAGGCCGCCGCCGTCGTCCTCGTCGGCTTCGCGTGCATCCTCATCAACTACGGCGTCGTCAACGTGTTCTTCGTCGGCCAGCACTCCTACTCGGGGCTGTGATCCGCTGATGGCACCTGTCGCTCGTTACACCGTTCTGCGCATCCTCGTCTTCTTCGGCTGCCTGTGCCTGGGCTACCTGTGCGGGCTGCGCAGCTTCCTGCTGCTCATCGTCGCGGCGCTCGCGTCGACGGCGATCAGCTTCTTCGCGCTCAACCGCTTCCGTCAGGAGACGGTCGACGTCGTCGAAGATCGCGTCGAGAAGCGTCGTGCCCGTGCGCAGCAGCTGCGTGAGGCCGAGGACCTCGATGAGGACTGATCGACGCTCGATCCGCACCGGGCCCTGACGGGCCGGGCGTGCTGGTCGCGGACGAATGATGACGAAGGCCGGCCGTCCCCGAGGGGGCGGCCGGCCTTCGCGTGTGTTGCAGTTCTTGTCGTCGTCGGATTGGCGGGCGGGCAGGCGGCGGCGCGGTCGCCGTCAGGGCCGTCAGTGCATGAGGTGCGCGGCGTAGAGGCCGCCGCCGAGGAGCAGGCCGTAGAGCAGCTGGTAGCGGCCGGTGCCGGCGAGGGCCGGCACGAGGTCGCGGCCCGTGGCGCCGCGCATGACGCGCAGCGCCGGCGGGATCGCGGCGATGAGGGCGACGAAGCCCGCCGCAGCGGCGACGTGGAACAGCGTGCACACCGCGACGGCGGCGACGGACACGGCGATGAGCAGGGCGTAGAACGCGCGGGTGGCCTTGTCGCCGAGCCGCACTGCGAGGGTGTGCTTGCCGGCTTCGACGTCCGTCGGGATGTCGCGCAGGTTGTTCGTCACGAGGATCGCGCAGGCGATCGCGCCCACGCCGATGCTGCCCGCCCACGCGGACGGCGACAGCGTGTGGGCCTGCGTGTACGTCGTGCCGAGTACCGCGACGAGGCCGAAGAAGACGAAGACGAAGACCTCACCGAGCCCCATGTAGCCGTACGGGCGCTTGCCGCCGGTGTAGAACCAGGCCGCGAGGATGGCGGCGACGCCGACGAGCAGCAGCCACGGCGTGTTCGACAGCGTGATGAGCGCGAGGCCGACGAACGCGGCGACGAAGAAGCACCCGAACGCGGCGAGCTTGACGTTGCCCGGGTTCGCAAGGCCTTGACCGACCAGGCGCACCGGGCCGACGCGGTCCTCGTCGGTGCCGCGGATGCCGTCGGAGTAGTCGTTGGCGTAGTTGACGCCGATCTGGAGGAACAGCGCGACGATGAGCGCGAGCAGCGCATAGCCGGGGTTCGCCTTCTCCATCGCGTAGGCCGCGCCCGTTCCGACGAGGACGGGGGCGATGGCGGCGGGCAGCGTGCGGGGGCGCGCGCCCTCGACCCATTGGTTCAGGGTGGCCATGTGCGGGATGTTCTCCAGGTCGTGTGGGCCGGGGCTCCGGCGATCTAGCGGGGGTCTCGTAGATTGTGCCACTCGGGCGAGCAGGCGATGAGCGCGCGATCGGGCTTGCCGACGCCCGTCAGCGGGATCGTCTCGAGCACGCGAGCCATGGCCGGGACGGCGTACGGCGGCAACGCCTTTCGGCACTCACCCATGAGACGCGCGAGGACGTCATCGGTTGCCTCGCTACGTTCGGTCGTGACGACAGCCACAGCGACGCTCTGCCCCCAGCGCTCGTGCGGGCGGGCGACGACGACGGCGTCACGGATGCCGTCGACACCGCGGACGACCTCCTCGACGACGCGCGGACTCACCTTGTACCCGCCGGTGTTGATGACGTCGTCGATGCGCCCCTCGATGTGCAACGCGCCGTCGAAGCGTCCGAGGTCGTCGGTGAGGAACAGCGTCGCCTCGCCGGGTGTCGCCTCGCTGCGTCGGCGCTCTGACGGGCCGGTGGGGGCAGATTCGCGGGACGCGTCGCCGTCGGGAGCGGAGTCGACGGGCGATGAGTCGATCGTGGGCCTGGCGAGAGTTCGCGCGGCGACGAACGTCGCGGCCGATCGCTCGGCGTCGCCGAGGTAGCCACTCGCCAGCGTCGGGCCGGACAGGGCGATGCGACCGAGGCCTTCGTCGTCAGCGTCGAGGACGTGGACGCCGACGCCCGCGAGGGGGACGCCGTCGTAGACGCAGCCGCCGGCCGTCTCGCTCGAACCGTACGTCGTCACGATGGCGAGCCCGGCGTCGCGGGCGCGCGACTGCAGGTCGGGGGGCGTCGCGGCGCCCCCGACGAGGATACTGCGGTAGCGCCGTGCCGCCTCGAGAGCGCGCACGCCGACGGGGTCGTCGCGCTCGGCGGCGTCGAGGACGTCACGCAGCTGCGTCGGGACGAGGCTCGTGTGGATGGGGGAGAAGGGCGGAGCGTTGCGGGCGACGAGCGTCGTGGCCCTGGTGAACTGCTCGAGCGACCAGGCGTCCATGACGATCGGTGTCGTGCCCGCGATGAGTGAGCGCACGATGACCTGCGTGCCCGCGATGTGTTGCGGCGGCAGCGGCAGCAACCA
>NZ_DCNR01000002.1:10521-20077 GCF_002322065.1 Dermacoccus sp. UBA1591
AGCGCGAGGCGTTCGGGCGCGTCGGTGGGGTGACGCGGGACGTCGGGGGCCGGAGTGCCCGCCTCGTAGGGCGCGAGGGCCGGGCCGGTTCCGGCGAGCGCGGCATCGAGGGCCTCGTAGTAGGGCGTGATGTCGGCGCGGTCGACGGCGAACGGCACGAGCTCAGGCATGACGTTCACTGTACGACGCGCCCGGCAGAGCCAGGTGAGGTGCCTCGCGCCGGCGGTCGTCAGGTGCGGGGTGCGGCCAGGACGGGCAGGATGGGGTCATGACTGAGCGCAAGGTGGCAGTGGTGACGGGTGCGAGCAGCGGGATCGGGCGGGCATCGGCTCGCGCTCTCGCGGCGAGGGGGTACGACGTGGTGTGCGCGGCGCGGCGACTCGACCGGGTGGAGGAGCTCGCCCGGGAGATCGACGGGCGCGCCGTCCAGTGCGACGTGACGAACGTCGACGACGTGAAGAACCTCGCCGCTCAGGCCGGCTCGCGCGTCGACGTGCTAGTCGCGAACGCCGGCGGCGCATTCGGTGCCGAGCCCGTCGCGACCGCGAACCTCGACGACTGGCGCCGCATGTACGACGTCAACGTCATCGGAACCGCGGCGACGATCCAGGCGTTCCTGCCGGCGCTGGAGACGGCACACGGCGTCATCATCACGATCGGGTCGACGGCCGGCATCGTCAGCTACGAGGGCGGCGCCGGGTACTGCGGTTCGAAGCACGCCGTGCGCGCTCTCATGGGGGCGCTGCGCCTGGAGCTGTTCGACAAGCCCGTGCGCGTCTGCGAGATCGACCCCGGCATGGTCAAGAGTGACGAGTTCGCGCTCGTCCGCTTCGGCGGTGACGCCGACAAGGCCGCGGCCGTGTACCAGGGCGTCGAGGCGCCGCTGACGCAGGACGACATCGCCGACGCCGTCGCCTACATCGCCGAACTGCCGGAGCACGTCAACATCGATCAGATGGTCGTGCGTCCGCGCGCCCAGGCCGCGCAGCACAAGGTGCACCGCACCTCCTGACGCTCTCGCCCGCCGGTCCACAGATGGGGCACGGTGGGTCGAGCGCGGCGCGTGAGCGACGAGCGGCCAGGGCTGGGGATGAGCGATCGCGGCTGGGTGACGACGCTGCCAGGGCCTCGTCTGCGTGCCACCGGTTCACGGGCTGAGCCCGTCTGGCGACGCGTTGCGGCGCGGCCGTATCGTGGCGCCCGTCAGCAGTGGTGACTGCGGCGCGGTCACTGTCGTGAGAACCCGGGTTTGCGGCGGCCCACAGATGTTCAGGAGCTTCGTTGGCCCCGTCACGGTTTTCTTCATCCAGCGTCATGTCCTCCTCGACGGCCCCGGCCGTCCTCATGGTCATCGGCTCGTGCACATCCCTGCAGTTCGGCGCGAGCCTCGCGACGCAGCTCTTCGGCCCGCTCGGAGCGACGGGCGTGACGACGCTGCGGCTCGGCCTCGCCGCCGTCATGCTGGCGCTCGTGACGCGCCCGAGGGTGCGCACCTGGACGCGTTCGCAGTGGACGGCTGTCGCCGCGCTCGGCCTCGCTCTCGCAGGTATGAACGGGATGTTCTACGAGGCGATCGCGCGCATTCCTCTCGGCCCGGCGGTCGCCATCGAGTTCCTCGGCCCGCTCGGGCTGGCCGCGATCCTGTCGCGCAAGCTCAAGGATTTCGCCTGGATCGTGCTGGCGCTCGTCGGCGTCATGATCCTCGGTTTCGATGACGCAGGTGGTTCGCTCGACCTCGTCGGCGTCGCGTTCGTCCTCGGCGCGGGGTTCTTCTGGGCGCTGTACATCCTCGCGAGTGAACGCGTCGGGGGAGCGGTCGACGGCGCGGGTGGCCTCGCGATGGCGCTCGTCGTCGGCACCGTCGCACTCGTCCCGTTCGGAGCGCAGGGCGCCTGGACAGGGCTGACGGACGTCCATTACCTCGCGCTCGCCATCGGCACCGCGTTCCTCGCCTCCGTCGTCCCGTATGCGCTCGAGCTGTCGGCGCTGCGACGGCTGCCGAAGGCCGTGTTCGGGGTGCTGCTCGCCCTCGAACCCGTCATCGCGGCGCTCGCGGGGTGGCTGCTGCTCGATCAGGGCTTCGGTGCGACGCGCGCGCTTGCAGTGCTCCTCGTCGTCATCGCCGGCGCGGGGTCGGCCATCACGGCGTCACGGCGTGACGCGACGGCCGGCGTCGCCGCCGAACATGCTCCTGACGAGCTCGCCGCGTCCGTCCACGGAGGCTGACGACGCCGGCGACGGTCGGTGTCGGCGGGCATGCTCCTGCCGAGTTCGCCGCCGACCACGAAGACCGGCACTCTGCTACGGCCAGTGACGAATGTGGACGAAATTCGCAGAGGGGGACGAAAATCGCAGGGGTGCACGGGGCTGCGGGGCCGCCACCGTCGTTCCTCTAGGGCACGATGGGGTCGTCACCGCCGCGTCCTAGACTGGCGGCATGAGTGAGACCACCCCTGACGAAGCCGTCCGGCAGTCCGAGAACCCCTTCGACCCGAGCGCGTGGACCGCCGTCGAGGGGTTCGAGGATCTCACGGATATCACGTACCACCGCAGTCGCGAACTCGGTTGTGTGCGTGTGGCGTTCGATCGTCCCGAGGTGCTCAACGCCTTTCGTCCGCACACCGTCGACGAGTTGTATCGCGTGCTCGATCACGCACGCCGCACGCCGGACGTCGGCGTCGTCCTGCTCACCGGCAACGGCCCCGGGCCCGAGGGCACCGGCAGCGCCGGCAAGTGGGCGTTCTGCTCGGGCGGCGACCAGCGCATCCGTGGCCGCTCCGGCTACCAGTACGCGGCCGATCCAACGGGTGACGACTCCGCGAGCGGCGTCGACGAACTGCGTGTCAAGGCCGAAGGTGGGCGTCTGCACATCCTCGAGGTGCAACGGCTCATCCGCACCATGCCGAAGATCGTCATCTGCCTCGTGCCCGGCTGGGCCGCCGGTGGCGGGCACAGCCTCCACGTCGTGTGCGACCTGACGATGGCCTCCCGCGAGCACGCGCGGTTCAAGCAGACCGACGCCGACGTCGGCTCGTTCGACGCCGGCTACGGCTCGGCGTACCTCGCGAAGATGGTCGGGCAGAAGTTCGCGCGGGAGATCTTCTTCCTCGGCCGCACCTACACCGCCGACGACATGCACCGGATGGGTGCGGTCAACTTCGTCTGCCCGCACGCCGAGCTCGAGAGCGAGGCCCTGCAGGTGGCGCGGGAGATCATGGCGAAGTCGCCGCAGGCACAGCGCATGCTGAAGTTCGCGTTCAACCTCACCGACGACGGCCTCATGGGCCAGCAGGTGTTCGCCGGTGAGGCCACACGCCTCGCCTACATGACGGACGAGGCCGTCGAGGGCCGCGATCAGTTCCTCGAGAAGCGCGAGCCCGACTGGTCGGGTTTCCCCTGGTATTACTAACGAGCAGCGTTTGCGCAGGTCAGGGCGCTATCAAGCCCTTACCGTGCACGGACTGTGCACAGAACTGCAGGAAGGCCAGCACGGGGCGCGTGCCCGAAGCGCCGGCCAACGTCGGTGCGCTCAACTAGGATGGGCACCGTGACGACGACCCGCTCAGTGATCCGGCACCTGAACGCAGCCAAGGGTGCGAAGCAGGACGAGTTCTACACAGAACTGTCTGACATCGAGAAGGAGCTCCGGCACTACCGCAAGCACTTCAAGGGCAAGGTCGTCTATCTCAACTGCGACGACCCGCGCGAGAGCAACTTCTTCCGCTACTTCAGCTACAACTTCGAGAAGCTCGGGCTCAAGAAGCTCATCGCCTCCTGCTACAAGAGCCAGGACGCCGACCTGTTCAGCCAGTACGACTCCGAGCGAGCGGTCTACTTGGAGTACGAGGGCGACAAGAACAACAACCGGGTGCCGGATCCCGACGAGATCGCGATCGAGCACCTCGAGGGTGACGGCGACTTCCGGAGTGCCGAGTCCATCGAGCTGCTGAAGCAGGCCGACGTCGTCGTCACCAACCCGCCCTTCAGCCTGTTCCGTGAGTACGTCGCGCAGTTGATGAAGTACGACAAGAGGTTCCTCATCGTCGGTAATCAGGGCGCGATCACCTACAAGGAGACTTTCCCGCTGATAGCGGCCAACAAGATGTGGTTGGGCGTCAACAACGGAGACATGAAGTTCCGAGTCCCGAACCACTACGAGGCCCGAGAGACCCGGTACTGGGTCGATGAGCACGGCCAGGCATGGCGCAGCCTGGGGAACGCGTGCTGGTTCACCAACCTTGACATCGCCAAGCGGCACGAGGAACTGATCCTCTTCCGCAAGTACGACCCTGCCGTCTATCCGACGTACGACAACTACGACGCGATCGAGGTCAGCAAGACCAGCGAGATCCCGGAGGACTACCCGGGTGTCATGGGCGTGCCTGTCACGTTCCTCGACAAGCACAACCCGGACCAGTTCGAGATCCTCGGAACCACGCAGCGTGGCTGCCACGATGCCGTGCCGGACACCAAGAAGTACGACGACTACCGCGAGATGCGTCCAGACGGCAGCCCGACCGGGTCGTCCGGAGGCAAGACCAACGAGAACGCGAACCTTGCGGGGAACGACGGTAAGAAGAACTACTTCATCAACGACGACGGTCACATCGTTCAGGCCACCTACAAGCGGATCTTCATCCGACGCAAGGACTCCTGATGAAGATCGAGCTGAAGCGCATCCCGGTGCGAGCCCTCGTCGAGGGCTACGAGGACAACGACGAGGCCGGCGTGGTCGGCTACGACGGGAAGCTTGACATCCGGCCGCCCTACCAGCGCGAGTTCGTCTACAAGGACAAGCAGCGCGACGCGGTGATCACCACGCTCCGCAAGGAGTTCCCGCTCAACGTCATGTACTGGGCCGTGCAGGACGACGACACGTTTGAGGTCATCGACGGTCAGCAGCGCACCATCAGCATCTGTCAGTACGTAGAGGGCGACTTCTCCATCGAGATCGACGGCCACCAGATGGCCTTCCACAACCTCCAGGACGACCAACAGGAGCAGATCCTCGACTACGAGCTGATGATCTACTTCTGCCAGGGCACCGACTCGGAGAAGCTCGACTGGTTCAAGACGATCAACATCGCCGGTGAGAAGCTCACCGACCAGGAGCTGCGCAACGCGGTCTACCACGGCCCGTTTGTCACGGCCGCGAAGAAGTACTTCAGCAAGAACGGCTGCCCGGCCTACGGCATCGCCAGCGACTACATGTCCGGCTCGCCGATCCGCCAGGACTACCTCGAGACCGCCATCGAGTGGATCAACGACGGCAAGGTCGACGAGTACATGCGCGACCACCAGCACGACAACAACGCCAACGAGCTCTGGCTCTACTTCAAGGGCGTCATCGACTGGGTCGAGACGACCTTCCCGAAGAAGCGCAAGCAGATGTCCTCGGTCAAGTGGGGTCCGCTCCACAAGCAGTACGCCGGCGCGAATCTCGACCCGGCCCAGCTCGAGAAGCGCGTCGCGGCCCTGATGGCCGACGTCCAGGTGAAGCGCAAGCCGGGCATCTACGAGTACGTCCTCGGCGGCGAGGAGGACACCAAGCTGATCGAGGTCCGTGTCTTCGACGAGCGCACGAAGCTGGCTGCCTACGGCGAGCAGACCAAGAAGGCCGAAGAGGCCGGGATCTCGAACTGTGCCGCCTGCGCGGCTGGCTCGAACAACAACGCCACCCGCATCTACGACATCGGCGAGATGGACGCCGATCACGTCACCGCGTGGAGCAAGGGCGGCGCATCGGACCTGTCGAACTGCGAGATGCTGTGCGTGTTCCACAATCGCAGCAAGGGCAACCGGTAGATCGTTACTTCCGCCACTTGCCGTAGAGCCACTTGCCGCCGAAGAACAGGCCGGCCAGCACGGCGGCCGTGAACACCGCCCACCCGGCGAATCCCTGCACCTTGTCCCACGTTCCCGAAGACTCGGCGACCAGCATCGACCAGCCGCGCACCAGCGACCAGACGAGGAAGCCGACGCCCCACACGAGCACAGCGGCGAACAGCATCCACTGGCCCGTGTAGCCGACCACCAGGCCGATGTTGCTGAGGATCTTCTCGTGCCGCTCCGCCAGGGCGTCACCCTTGGCATACGTCTCGTCCATCCGAGCGGCGGCCTGCTCGGCGTGCCCAGTGAGGTCGATCGACTTCGTGGCCCCGTCGATCTTCCGCCCGAGCCCGTTCAGCGCGCCGGCAACCTTCTTGGTCACGTCCTCGAGGTTGGCGTCGTACTCACCCTGGCGGGCCACTACCTTCGCCTGCTCGGCCTTCAGCGCGGCAAGGGCCGTGTCCGTGGCCGCCCGCTGGGCCTTCATCTCGGCCAGCGCCTCATCAACCTTGCGGTTCAGGTCCGCCAGCAGCTCCGGCGCTGACTTCGTCGCGGTTCCAGACGCAGGGCGAGCGACACGCAGCGTCTTCGCACCAGGGGCATGCTGACGACGTCCGGCATGGGCGCCACATCGGAGATCGGCGCCGTCGACGATGACGCCCCTCACCACACGTCGCCACACGAACCCGACACGAAGCCCGGCAAGAAGATCAAGAACGTGAAGGAGGAGAAGGCGTGAAGAACTACCTGATGCTCGGATGCGCGGTCGTGTGCGAGGTCATCGGCTCGTCAGCGCTGAAGCGCGCGGAGCAGGAAGCCGCGTGGTTTCTGCTCACGCTCATCGCCGACCTCATCGCCTTCGTCCTGTTGGCGTTGCTGTTGCGCCGGGGCATGGCACTCAGCGTCGTCTACGGCATCTGGGGCGCGCTCGGCGTGGCGCTCACGGCATTCGTCGGGACGGTGGTGTTCGGCGAGCCCTTCACGCTGATGATGGGTTGCGGCGTCGCACTCGTCATCGGGGGCGTGATCATGGTCGAGGGCGGCTCCGACTCCCAAGCACCGGCCGAGGACGGTTCGAGCGCGACGATGAACGAGGTGCGCGCGTGAGCTACATCTTCCTCGTCAGTGCGGTCATCAGCGAGGTGATCGGCACGGCCTTCATGCGCGTGGCAGCGCAGGGGCGGGCGCGGTACTACGCCGTGGTCGGGGTCGCTTACGCCCTGGCGCTGTACCTGCTCGTGCGCACTCTGGGTGAAGGCATGGGCATCGGTGTCGCGTACGGCATCTGGGCCGCCGCAGGCGTCGCGCTGACGGCACTCGTCAGCCGGTTCGTGTTCAAGGAGCCCATCACTCGCATGATGTGGTGCGGCATGGCCCTCATCGCCGTCGGCGTCGTGCTCATCGAGGTTGGCGCACACGCCTGAGGCCCTCGACGCCGCCGCTCTGGAACCGGCCTTGCCGACGACGAACGCACCGGACGATCTGTGATCGTCCGGTGCGTTCGTCTTGTCTGCGCTGCGTCAGCCCTGCGTCCAGCTCCGCGTGGCCTCGAACACCTTCGAGCCGTCGAGGTCCGCGAGCGACATCCCCGCGAACGTCGTCGCCGCGTCGCTCGTCTGCCAGCGGAAGCGGTACTCGTCCGACAGGGCCGCCCCGGCGATGGCCTCGCCCGCGCTCTCGGCGCTCTGGGCGTTGGCGAAGGCACCTTCGGTGCGCTTCATGTACGCGGCGAGCAGGTCGGCGTACGGCCCCGCGTCGTCGCGCTGGACGTTCTCGACGAAGTTCGTCGCGACGGCAGCCGGTTCGATGACGCTGACCTTGATGCCGAACGCCGCGGCGACCGTCGACAGCGACTGCATGAAACCCTCGACGGCGAACTTGGCGCCGCAGTAGGCGTCGGCGAACGGCTGGCCGACGGCGCCGCCGACCGACGTCACCGTCAGGATCGTGCCGGACGTGGCCTTGCGCATGTGCGGCAGTGCGGCTTGCGTCAGCGCGACGGCCGAGAAGTAGTTCGTCTCCATCTGCTCCTTGATCGTCAGCATGTCGAGCGTCTCCGCGGTAGCGACGCACCCGCGCCCCGCGTTGTTGACGAGCACGTCGAGTCGCCCGTACTGCTCGACGACCGCATTGACGAGCTTCTCGCCCGCGCCATGATCGGTGACGTCGAGTTCACGGACGTCGAGCGTGACGCCCGCCTTGGCCGCCGTCTCGTTGAGCTCGCCCGCCTTGTCGAACGAACGAACCGTCGCGACGACCGTGGTGCCCGCCTTGGCGAGAGCGATGGCGGCATGCAGCCCCATGCCGCTGGAGGTTCCGGTGATGAGCGCGATCTTCGTCATGACGCCATTGTGTGCCCGCCTCCTGAACACGAGCGAATCGGTCGAGTAGGAGCGGCAGGATGCGCCGATTCGACCCTGCCGCTCGTATTCGCGGGGGTGCTGCGCGCGAGTGTGGGAAGCGCCGCCCGCGCATGGCCGTCAGATGGCATGGGGACAGTTCATGTCCCGGGCTGGACGCGCGGGCCTGCACGTGGCGTAAGGGCGGTTCGTGTCCCGGGGCCTGCATCGCGGAAGCTGCTGCGACGATAGGGGGCATGAACGCGCGGCCTCTTGAACTGCCCCTCTCGTCGCTCGATGAGCTGCTCGATGGGTTCGAGGTCGTCTCGATTCCGCTCAACACGCGCTTTCGTGGTGTCGAGCATCGCGAGTGTGCCTATCTTCAGGGGCCTTGTGGTGCAGGAGAATTCGCGCCATTCCTCGAGTACGGGCCAGCCGAGGCGTCGCGCTGGCTCGCGGCTGCGATCGAGGCGGCGTACCTCGGGTGGCCCGAGCCGGTGCGCGCGACGGTGCCCGTCAACGCGACCGTCCCGGCTGTTCCCGCCGGCGCCGTCGCCGGGGTGCTCGCCCGGTTCAACGGGTGCCGCACCGCGAAGGTCAAGGTGGCCGAGAGGGGCCAGAACCTCGACGACGACGTCGCCCGCGTCGCCGCCGTCCGTGACGGCCTCGGCGCCGACGCGAAGGTGCGTCTCGACGCGAACGGCGGATGGGATGTCGACCAGGCCGTCGCCGCGATCACACGACTGGCTGCGTTCGACCTCGAATATGTCGAGCAGCCCGTCATGCCCGTCGAAGATCTGGCGCGCGTGCGGAAGACGCTCGTGCGCAACGGAATCGACGTTCTCATCGCCGCCGACGAGTCGATCCGCAAGGCCGACGACCCGATGCGCGTCGTCGAGCTCGAGGCCGCTGATCTTGCGATCGTCAAGGTCGCGCCGCTCGGGGGAGTGCGCGCGGCGCTGCGCATCGCAGACGAAACAGGCCTCCCGATGGTCGTCAGTTCGGCGCTCGATTCGAGCCCCGGGATGGCGGCCGGCGTGGCGCTCGCGGCTGCTCTGCCCGAGCTCGATCACGCGTGCGGCCTCGGCACGATCAACCTGCTCGACGGCGACGTCGTCGCCGACCCCCTCGTCCCTCGTGACGGGACGATCGACGTAGCTCGCGCCGCCGCCGCGCGCCACCTCGACCCGACGTGCGTCGAGCGGCACCGCGCGAGCCCCGAGCGCCGGCAGTGGTGGCGCGAGCGACTGATCGCGAGCTACCAGCACCTGAAGCGCGACGCCTGACCGACGCTCACCACCTGACCGACGCAGACTGCCTGACCGACGCAGACTGCCTGACCGACGCTCGGCGCGGGTTCGTCATGCCCCGGTCAGAGCTGCGAGCCG
>NZ_DCNR01000002.1:20338-28448 GCF_002322065.1 Dermacoccus sp. UBA1591
CACTCAATCGGCGCCACTCACGCAGGCAGCGCAGCGCGTCATCAGACGAACGGCCGCAACCGCTCGTGCAGCGCGGCGTCGGCCGTCACGAGCAGCGGCTTGGGTGTCAGTTCGTAGCGCGGGTCGTACGGCGAGCCGTCGGCGTAGGCGGAGACGCCGCCCGCCTCGCGGATGAAGAGCGCGCCGGGCGCGTGGTCCCACGGCTTCGTCGTGACGTACAGGATGTAGTCCGCGCCGCCCGAGGCGATCTGGGGGTAGTCGACCGCGCAGCACACCCACGACAGCCCGAGCGGCGGCAGCCCGTCGAGTGATTCGCCGACGCGCGTCTGACGTGACGTCACGCCCTTCGGGGCATCGCCGACGACGTGCGGCTCGATGCGCACCCCGTCGAGGAAGGCGCCATTGCCCTTCTCCGCGACGTACGCGTGCCCGAGCTGCGGCTGCCACATCCAGCTGCGGACGATGTCGCCGCCGCGCATCTCGGCGACCATGACGCCGTGGTTCGGTGAGCCGTGGACGAAGTTCTTCGTGCCGTCGACGGGGTCGACCGTGAACCAGTGGTCGGCGGATTCGATGCGGTCGAGGATGCTCGGGTCGGCTGCGACGGCTTCTTCGCCGACGATCAGCGCGTCAGGGTAGGCCTTCTGCAGTTCGGCGGTGATGAACACCTCCGCCTCGCGGTCGGCGACGGTGACGAGGTCGCCCGGGTTCTTCTCGGTCACCTCGTGCGAGGCGAGCGCCTCGAAACGGGGGTTGATGTAGGTCTCGGCGGCTTGCTGGAGCAGGGTCAGAACAGCCTGGGTATCCACGCCCTCATCCTAGGGAGTGACGCGACGTCCGACGAACCGCACGCACGAACGGCGCCGCGGCCTGGGCCGGGCGCCGCTCGTCAGCGTTTCTCGATGCGGCAGCGTTGCTCGCTTCGTCAGCGTGGTCGCGACGAGTTTCAGTTGTCAGGGTTGTGGTCGACGATGTCGCCGGCTTCCTTGACGAGCGCCTTGGCGCGCTTGCGGTGCTTGACCCACTCGAAGATCATCGGCAGCACGCTGACGAGGACGACGACCATGATGGCGGCGTCGATGTTCTTGCCGAGGCTCGGGAAGGCGCGGCCGAGGAAGAACCCGGCGAACGTCACGACGAGCACCCACAGCACGGCACCGATGGCCGACCAGGTGAAGAAGCGTTTGCGGTCCATGTGGCTCGCGCCCGCGACGACGGTGATGAACGTGCGGACGATGGGCACGAAGCGTCCGATGACGAGGGCCTTGCTGCCGTGCTTGTCGAAGAACGCGTTCGTCTGGTCGAAGTACTTCTTCTTCAGCACCCTGCCGTCGCGTTCGTACAGGGGGGTGCCGACGATCCGCCCGATCTCGTAGCCGACGACGTTGCCCGCGAACGCGGCGACGCACAGAGCCGGCAGCGAGACGTAGAGGGGGATGTCGAAGCCGCTCGTGGCAGACGTCGCGGTGAACATGCCGATCGCGAACAGCAGCGAGTCGCCGGGCAGGATCGGGAACAGGAGCCCGCATTCGATGAAGACGATCGCGAGCGAGATCCAGAAGAACGCGCCGCCGAAGTGGGCGAGCAGGTAGTTCGGATCCATGAACTGAGGGCCGAGGGCATGCATCACGAGGCCGAGCCTACCGGCGGGCGATAAGAAACCGCTGAGACGCGCGGGTGAGGTACGGCGCGTCACCCGGACGATGGTGAACTCGTCGCGCCCGCCTACGCTGACGGCCATGGCAGACGTGGACGGGGCGAAACAGATCGACGACGGCGACGCACAACACCGCCGTGCTGACGCTGGGGGCACGGACGAGGTCGGCGTCGGACCGTGGCAGGGCGCCTGGCCGAGCACACCCGACGGCTCGCTCGACCCGCGCTACGACCCCGAGCTGCTCGAGCACGGCGACCGCCGCAACGTCGAGGATCGTTTCCGCTACTGGCGGCACGACGCCATCGTCGAAGAGCTCGACACGGCGCGTCATGCGTTTCACGTCGCCGTCGAGAACTGGGAGCACGACTTCAACATCGGCTCCGTCATCCGCACGGCGAACGCGTTCAACGCCAAGGCTTTTCACATCGTCGGACGGCGGCGCTGGAACCGTCGCGGCGCGATGGTGACCGACCGCTACCAGCACGAGTTCCACCACCCCACGGTCGACGACCTGCTCGCCTGGGCCGCCACGGCCGGGCCCGTCGACGCCGCCGGCCACCCCACGCGCCTGCCCGTCATCGCCATCGACAACGTGGCGGGCAGCGTCCCGCTCGAGGCGTTCGACCTGCCCGAGCACTGCGTCCTGCTCTTCGGCCAGGAGGGCCCGGGTGTGAGCGCCGACGCGCTCGAACGCGCCGACGCCGTCCTCGACATCGCCCAGTTCGGTTCGACGCGCTCGATCAACGCGGGCGCCGCGGCCGCCGTCACGATGCACGCGTGGATCCGACGGCACGTGTTCGGCCAGCGTGTCGACGGCGACGCCCATGGGAGCGCAATCGGAAGCAACCACGCGGACGCCGGCGACGCCCACCCCCGCGCCTGACGCGGCCGGAACTCGGGCGAAGCAAACTCCCGCCGCCCGCCCCGTTGCGCGACGCCCCGTGCGAGGATGGAGGCAGCGGGCCAGCCGCTCACGAAGTGCGCCCGAAACGCGTCATTGTTGTGCCAACACGAGAGGTGATGACATGCCCATCGCAACCCCCGAGATCTACCGCGAGATGCTCGATCGCGCGAAGAAGGAGGGCTTCGCGTACCCGGCCATCAACGTGTCGTCGTCGCAGACGCTGAACGCCGCCATCCGTGGCTTCGCCGAGGCCGGTTCGGACGGCATCATCCAGGTCTCCACCGGTGGCGCCGAGTACTTCTCGGGCCCGACGCAGAAGAACATGGTCGCGGGCGCGCTCGCCATGGCCGCGTTCGCTCGTGAGGTCGCCAAGCAGTACGACGTCAACATCGCCCTGCACACCGACCACTGCCCGAAGGACAAGCTCGACGGTTTCGTCCGTCCGTTGCTCGAGGCGTCGATCGAGAACGTCAAGAACGGTGGCGAGCCGTTCTTCCAGTCGCACATGTGGGACGGTTCGGCCGTGCCGCTCGAAGAGAACCTCGAGATCGCCCAGGAGCTTCTCGCCAAGTGCAAAGAGGCGAACATCATCCTCGAGATCGAGGTCGGTGTCGTCGGCGGTGAAGAGGACGGCGTCGCCAACGAGATCAACGAGCAGTTGTACTCGACGCCGGAGGACGCCATCGCGACCGCCCAGGCGCTCGGCGCGGGCACTGACGTGTACTACATGACGGCCCTGACGTTCGGCAACGTGCACGGCGTCTACAAGCCGGGCAACGTCAAGCTGCGCCCGTCCGTCCTCAAGGACGCGCAGGACGCTGTCAAGGCGAAGTTCTCCGAGGCGGAGGACAAGCCGTTCCACCTCGTCTTCCACGGCGGTTCGGGCAGCTCGCCCGAGGAGATCGCCGAGGCCGTCTCGTACGGCGTCGTCAAGATGAACGTCGACACCGACACGCAGTACGCATTCACGCGTCCCGTCGCCGGTTGGATGCTCGGCAACTACGAGGGCGTCCTCAAGATCGACGGTGAGGTCGGCAACAAGAAGCTGTACGACCCGCGTGCCTGGGGCAAGGCCGCCGAGGAGGGCATGGCGAAGCGTGTCGTCCAGGCCTGCAACGAGCTCGGTTCGGCCGGCAAGAGCAAGGCCGCCAAGAAGGCCTGATCGCCTGACCCGCCGCTGAGGAACGGCCCGCCCCGAATGATCGGGGTGGGCCGTTCGCGTGTCAGGTATCAGACGTTGTCGCCGCCCGTGTCCTGCTGCGGGCCACCGGTTTCGGTGCCGGTGTCGCCGGCGTCGGACCACACCCACGACGCGACGGCGGGGAGGTCCTCACCGTTCTCGTAGGCGTAGGCGCGTGCCTCGAGGCGCAGATCCTGCATCTCCTGACGCAGCCCCGCGCAGCGTGCACCGAGGCCGGGTACACGGTCGAGGACGTCGATGACGAGGTGGAAGCGGTCGAGGTCGTTGCGCATCACCATGTCGAACGGCGTCGTCGTCGTGCCCTCCTCGATGAACCCGCGCACGTGCAGGTTGCTGTGGCCGCTCCGGCCGTAGGTGAGGCGGTGGATGAGCCACGGGTAGCCGTGGTAGGCGAACACGATGGGCTTGTCGGGTGTGAAGATCGTGTCGAACTCGCGGTCGCTCAGGCCGTGCGGGTGCTCCTTCTCGGCCTGCAGGCGCATGAGGTCGACGACGTTGACGACGCGCACCTTCAGCCCCGGCACGCGTTCGCGCAGGATCTTCGCCGCGGCGAGCACCTCGATCGTCGGGATGTCGCCCGCGCAGGCGAGCACGACGTCGGGCTCCTCGCCGGCGACCTCGGTGCCGGCCCATTCCCAGATGCCCAGGCCGCGCGCGCAGTGCCGGACGGCCTCGTCCATCGTGAGCCAGACGGGGTTGGGCTGCTTGCCTGCGACGACGACGTTGACGTATTGCTCGGTGCGCAGGACGTGGTCGAACGTCGACAGCAGCGTGTTCGCGTCGGCCGGCAGGTAGACGCGGATGACGTCGCTCTTCTTGTTGACGACGTGGTCGATGAAACCGGGGTCCTGGTGGCTGAATCCGTTGTGATCCTGACGCCACACGTGCGAGCTCAGCAGGTAGTTGAGCGACGAGATGGGTCGACGCCAGCCGATCTCGTTCGTCACCTTGAGCCACTTGGCGTGCTGGTTGAACATCGAGTCGACGATGTGGATGAACGCCTCGTAGCTCGACATGAGCCCGTGGCGGCCGGTGAGCAGGTATCCCTCGAGCCAGCCCTGGCACTGGTGTTCCGACAGCATCTCCATGACCTGCCCGACGCGGCCCATCGGGTCTTCGGCGTCGTTGGGCTCGTACGCGCCCATCCACTGCTTGTTCGTCGTCTCGTAGACGGCCTGCAGCCGGTTCGACGCGGTCTCGTCCGGACCGAAGATGCGGAAGTTCTCAGGGTTCGCGGCTGCGACGGCGCGCAACCACTCGCCGAGCACCCGCGTCGACTCGGCGACCGAGGTGCCGCGCTCGTCGTCGCGGCCCGCGTCGACGGCGAAGTCGCGGAAGTCGGGCAGTTCGAGGGCGATGCGCAGTTCGCCACCGTTGGCGTAGGGCGTCGCGCCCATGCGCAGCTCGCCGTCGGGGGCGAGGGCCATGATGTCGTCGGCTGGGCGGCCGGCCTCGTCGAACAGCTCGTCGGGGCGGTAGCTGCGCAGCCACGCGTCGAGGTCGTGGAGGTGTTCGTCGGTGTCGCGGGCGTTGGCGAGCGGCACCTGGTGGCTGCGCCAGTGACCCTCGGCGACCTTGCCGTCGATCGTCTTCGGGCCCGTCCAACCCTTCGGCGTGCGGAAGACGATCATCGGCCAGTGCGGACGCTCGGCGTTCTCGGCACCCGCTTCGGCGGCCTCGGCCTTGATGCGGGCGATGTGGTCGAACACCTCGTCGAGCAGCGTCGCGAAACGGCGGTGGATCGAGATCGGATCCTCGTCGTCGAAGCCCGCCTCGAACACGTACGGCGTGTGGCCATAGCCGCGCATGAGGGCATCGAGCTCCTCGTCGCTGATGCGGGCGAGCACCGTCGGATTCGCGATCTTGTAGCCGTTGAGGTGCAGCACGGGCAGGACGACGCCGTCGGTGACAGGGTTGACGAACTTGTTCGAGTGCCACGACGTCGCGAGCGGCCCCGTCTCCGCCTCGCCGTCACCGATGACGGTGAACGCGAGCAGTTCGGGGTTGTCGAAGACGGCCCCGTAGGCGTGGCTGAGGGCGTAACCCAGCTCTCCGCCCTCGTGGATCGAGCCGGGCGTCTCGGGTGCCGCGTGCGACGGGATGCCGCCGGGGAAGCTGAACTGCTTCACGAGCCGGCGCAGGCCCGCCTCGTCGAGCCCGACGTTCGGGTAGATCTGCGAGTACGTGCCCTCGAGGTAGGTGTTGGCGACCATGCCGGGGCCGCCGTGGCCGGGGCCGGTGACGTAGATCGTCGGCTGAGAGCGCTCGGCGATGACGCGGTTGAGGTGGGCGTAGAGGAAGTTGAGCCCGGGCGTGGTACCCCAGTGCCCGAGCAGGCGATGCTTGACGTTGTCGCGCGTCAGCGGCTCGCGCAGCAGGGGGTTGTCGAGCAGGTAGATCTGCCCGACCGACAGGTAGTTGGCGGCGCGCCACCAGCGGTGGATCGTCTCGAGAGTCGCGTCGGTGAGCTCGGTTCCGGGGGAGGGCTGCCAGGGGGTCGCGGTGCTGACGTGGAAGGTCATGCCTCCATTCTCGTCGTGCGGCACGAGCGATGAAAGGGGCTGGGACGTTGGTCCTGACGCTCGGTGGAGTCGGTCGGCGGTGTGAGGGGTGTGACGTGGGTGTTGCCGGCCCGCCGCGGCGGGGTTGTCGGGTGTCGATGCTTGAATGGCGGCATGGACAACCTTCTTGCCATTCCGGAGACCAAGCTCGACGTCGACCCCGCAGCCGAGAAGCTCGACCTCGGCGTCCACGCCCGCGACGTGGCCCGCATGTACCCGGCGAGTTCGCTCGTGTGGGCGACGCTCGCCGAGGACGCGCTGGGTGACGGCGAGGCTGTCGAGGCGTACGCCTACGCGCGCACCGGCTACCACCGCGGCCTCGATTCCCTGCGCCGCGCCGGGTGGAAGGGCCAGGGGCCCGTTCCGTGGGAGCACGAGCCGAACCGCGGTTTCCTGCGCGCACTCGCCGCGCTGAGCAAGGCCGCCGGCGAGATCGGTGAGGTCGACGAGCAGCGACGCTGCGCCGACTTCCTGCGCGACTCCTCGGCCACCGCGGCGCGTGAGTTGGGCGTCTGAGACGCGCTCGAGCGCCGCGTCCGAAAATGATGTCGGCGTGAGGGAACCGATCTCCTGATCGCGGCGTCTCAGATGTGACGATGCCCGGTCAGGGAGCGCTCGCACTCGGTGCGTCGAATCGTCGTGCCTCTCGGGGCGCGGCTGTCGGCGCCCGGTATCTCTGGGGGATGAGCGAACGGGGAGCTCGGGCGTCGTCCGCCGCCTGGAACAGGGCGGGCGCGACGGGGGTGTGGCCGGGAGGGGCCATACCCCCGTCGCATGTCATCTGGCGGCCACGGCGCGCTAGCCTGACGGCGTGAATCCTCTCGCCGTCCTCGGCATCGACGACCTCGCCGAACAGCTCTACCGCCAGGTGCTGCGTGACCAGGCGCGACCGTTCGGTGTGTACGCCTCGCGGCTCAACACGCCCGTCGGTGACGTCGAGGCAGCGGCTGAACAGTTGCGCGCGCTGCGTCTCGTGCGCATCACCGAGGACGGTCGTCCCTCCGCCGATCATCCGCGCGCCGGGCTCGAACGCGTCCTGTCGGCCGAGGAGGCGCGTCTCGCCGAGCGACGCCGCGACCTCGCCCGCCTGCGCGACGCCATCGATGGTTTCGCCGGCGACCACCGTGCGGGCCAGGAGCAGGCCGACCCCGCCGAGGCGGGTCGCGAGTACGTCGAGATCGACGGGCTCGGTGACGTCATGGAGCACCTGGCGGCATCGACCTCGGGCCCGATCCGGTTCACTCACACCGACGCACTCGCCGTCAGCGCCGGGGAACAGCCGGTGCTCGCGCGCCTCGTCGCCGACGGGCGCCTGCTGCGTGGCCTGCACGAGTTCGACGCCGCGAGCACGCGCAGCCTCGACGTAGTCGAGTGGGCGAACTTGGGCGAGGAGCAGCGCCTCGCGACGCACATCCCGAACGAGTTCGTCTGCTATGGAACGGATGCTGTCATCGCCAACACCGATTGGGGCGGCGAGGGTGGGCGGTACGTCGTACTGCGTGACGCCGTCGTCGTGCGTGCGTTCGTCGAACTCTTCGATCGGATGTGGGCGGCCGCCTCCGGCGTCGACGACGGCGCGGAACCGACGTCGGAGCGTCTCGTCGAACTCATGCAGGCCGGGTTGAAGGATGAGGCGATCGCGCGGGCGCTCGGCGTCAGCCTGCGGACGGTGCGACGCCGCGTCGCGGCGCTCATGGAGGAGTGCGGTGTCGAGACGCGCTTCCAGCTCGCGGTGAAGCTCACCGAACGTGGCCTCACCGGCTTCGAGGGCTGACCAGGCACTCGAT
>NZ_DCNR01000002.1:28664-32154 GCF_002322065.1 Dermacoccus sp. UBA1591
GCGACGGATGCGTGCCAGCGGGTAACCTTGGGCGGTAAGAGTTGACGCCCGGTTCGTCGCTCGAGGCCGCCGCGCGCCGGGGGTCGAGCGTGGCGGGGGAGCGGCGTCAGCCCACCAGCTACGCAAAGGCAGTTGATACCGATGCCGGCAATCGTTCTCGTCGGCGCCCAGTGGGGCGACGAAGGCAAGGGCAAGGCCACCGACCTTCTCGGAAGCCGAATCGACCACGTCGTGAAGTTCAACGGCGGCAACAACGCCGGGCACACAGTCGTCATCGACGGTGAGAAGTACGCGCTGCACCTGCTGCCGTCTGGCATCCTGACGCCGGGTGTCACGCCCGTCATCGCGAACGGTGTCGTCGTCGACCTCGGCGTGCTGTTCGAGGAGATCGACGCCCTCGAGGCGCGTGGTCTCGACACGAGCAAGCTCGTCATCTCCTCGAACGCGCACCTCATCCCGCGCTACAACAAGGTGATCGACCAGGTCTCAGAGCGCTTCCTCGGCAACCGCAAGATCGGCACGACCGGGCGCGGCATCGGCCCGACGTACGCCGACAAGATGAACCGCATCGGCATCCGCGTGCAGGACCTATTCGACGAGTCGATCCTGCGGCAGAAGGTCGAGGCGGCGCTCGAGACGAAGAACCAGCTGCTCGTGAAGACGTACAACCGTCGCGCGATCGAGGTCGACGAGGTCGTCGAGGATCTGCTGCAGTACGTCGAGCGGCTGCGCCCGATGGTGAAGGACACGTCGCTGCTGCTGAGCAAGGCGCTCGACGCCGACGAGGTCGTGCTGTGCGAGGCCGGTCAGGCGACGCTGCTCGACGTCGACCACGGCACCTACCCGTACGTGACGAGTTCGAACGCGATCTCGGCGGGCGCCTGCACCGGTGCGGGCATCCCGCCGACGCGCATCGACCGCGTCATCGCCATCCTCAAGGCGTTCACGACGCGTGTCGGTGAGGGCCCGTTCCCGACGGAGTTGCACGACGAGGTCGGCGACCGCCTGCGCGAGATCGGCGGCGAGTTCGGCACGACGACGGGGCGCCCGCGCCGCATCGGTTGGCTCGACACCGTCATCGGGCGTTATGCAACGCGCGTCAACGGCGTCACCGACTTCGTCATCACCAAGCTCGACAACCTCGACACCTTCGACGAGATCCCGGTCTGCGTCGCGTACGACATCGACGGCGAGCGCGTCGAGGAGATGCCGGAGAACCAGACCGACTTCCACCACGCGAAGCCGATCTACGAGATGCTGCCGGGTTGGAACGCCGACATCACCGGTTGCCGCACGTTCGAGGACCTGCCCGAGAACGCGCAGCGCTACATCGAGTTCGTCGAGAGGCAGATCGGCGCGCGCGTCAGCGTCATCGGCGTCGGCCCGGGGCGTGACGAAGTCATCGTGCGTCACGATCTCCTGAACGACTGACGCTCTCATCCCTCGCCGCAGGGGTCGACTCGCTGACGAGTCGGCCCCTGCGGCCCCTGCGGCCGCTGCGGCGCGTTCGTGTGCGTCCTGGCGTCGGCGGGCCGCCGGTAGGCTGAGTGTGTGGCGAGGGAAGCGATCCGACTGCAGTTCGGCAAGTACAACGGTGACGAGCACTGGGGGTTCGACGCCGTCGTGCTGGGTCGTGATGCGCAGGGGCTGTGGCTCGGGGTGACGGGTGGCACTCGTGTGGCACGACCCGGGCTCGAGTTCGCAGCGCACGGCGACTTCGTCGTCCTCGTTCCCGACGACGCCTGGTGGGTGGCCACCTTCAACACCGCTCCGGGCGGCAAGGACCATGACATCGACGTCTACGTCGACATCACGACGCCGACGACCGTCAACCAGGGTGAGGCGTTCACGCTCGACCTCGACCTCGACGTCGTCAAGCGCACGAACGGCGACCTCGACCTCGACGACGAGGACGAGTTCGAGCGGCACGCCCGCGAGATGAGCTACCCGCCGCGGCTCGTGACGGCGGCGCGTGACGCTGCCGACACTGTCATGGCGATGGTGCGTGACGGCGCCGCACCGTTCGACGGTTCGCACGAGACGTGGCTCGCGAAGCTCTGACGAGGCGCCGTCTGTTTCGGTTCACGGCCAGCTCGTCCGCCATCCTGCCGATGTCAGCGCGAAGAGCCCCCTGCGGGCGCGTCAGAACCACCCTGACCGGGCGCCTAAAATGAACCCATGACGACTGTGTTGCCTCCTGACGCCGACTGGGTTTCGCGACTTGCCGACGAGACGATCGCCGAAGCCGAGAAGCGTGGCACGAAGGTCGTCGTCGCCTCCGGCATCAGCCCCTCGGGCCCGGTGCACCTGGGCAACCTGCGCGAGGTCATGACGCCGCACCTCGTCGCCGACGAGATCCGTCGCCGCGGCATCGCGTGCGAGCACATCATCAGTTGGGACGACTTCGACCGCTACCGCAAGGTGCCGAACGTCGAGGGCGTCGACGCCTCGTACGAGCAGTACATCGGCATGCCGCTGACGCGCGTGCCCGCGCCGAAGGGCAGTTCGGCGAGCAGCTGGGCCGAGCACTTCCGCGCCCAGTTCGAGGAGGGCCTCGCCGCGCTCGGCGTCGTCTACCGAGGCATCAGCCAGAGCGAACAGTACGGCGCGGGCGTCTACACGGATCAGATCCTCTTCGCGATGAGCAAGCGCGACGAGCTCGACGCCATCCTCGCGCGCTACCGCACCCTGCCGAAGCCTGACGGCGACGCCGCCGGCAGCGGCAAGCCCGTCAAGGGCGGCAAGAAGGCGCCCGTGTTGTCCGAGGAGGAGCAGGCGGCAGCCGCCGAGGCGGAGGCCGGTTCCGGGGCGGCAGCCGAGGACGACGGCGGCAGCGCGTCCGGTTACTACCCGTACAAGCCGTACTGCTCGGCGTGCGGCACCGACTTCACCACCGTCACCGCCTATGACGACGCCACGCACGACCTCACGTACACGTGCCGCTGCGGGCACACCGAGACCGTCGACCTGCGTGAGCACCGCAACGGCAAGCTCGTGTGGAAGATCGACTGGCCGATGCGCTGGTCGGTCGAGAAGGTCGTCTTCGAGCCGTCGGGCGTCGATCACCAGAGCCCCGGTTCGAGCTTCGTCGTCGGCAAGGACGTCGCTCCGATCTTCGGGTGGGAGCGCCCGCTCGGCCCGATGTATGCGTTCGTCGGCATCAAGGGCATGGCGAAGATGAGCTCGAGCAAGGGTGGCGTGCCGACCCCGAAGGACGCGCTCGGCATCATGGAACCGGCCCTGCTGCGCTGGCTTTACGCGCGCAAGAAGCCTAACCAGAGCTTCACCGTCGCGTTCGACTCCGACGTGCAGCGCATGTACGACGAGTGGGACGCGCTCGTCGTGAAGGTCGCCGCCCACAAGGGCCAGCCCGGTGACGTCGCCGCCTACGTGCGCGCGTCGACGACGGCTGAAAAGGTGCTGCCCGCGACCGAGTACCCGGTCGCCTACCGCACCCTTGCGAGCATCATCGACATCACGACGGGTGACG
>NZ_DCNR01000065.1:0-14018 GCF_002322065.1 Dermacoccus sp. UBA1591
GCGCCAGGGCAGGCTGCGCGCGGCGGGGGCGTCGGCCCCGGATGCGATGGGCGCCGGTTCCGGCCGCGCGTGCGGGACGTACGGCGCGAGCGTCGCGGCGGCGGGCAGGATCATGAGCACCGCGGCGGCGACGCGAAGCCCCAGCGATGCGTCGCGAGCGCGATGAGCGTGCCGAGGACGCCGCCGCGCGTCCACGCCCCGTGGAACGTCGACATGAGCGGGCGCCCGTAATGGTGCTCGATGGCGACGGCCTGCATGTTGCACCCGGCGTCGACCAGGCCGAGGCCCAGGCCATACGCAGCCATCACCGACTCCAGTGCGCCGACGCCGTGCGCGAGGCCGATGTGCGGCAGCGCGACGACGATGGCGGCGAAGCCGATGTGCGGCAGCGCGACGACGATGGCGGCGAAGCCGACGCGCAGGCTGCGCGTCGTGCCGCCGCGCGCGGCGAGGAACTCCCGCGCCACCGAACCGAGCCCCCGCGCACAGCACGAGCGCGATGGGGGCAGGCTGCCACCGCCGGAGCCCACTCGTCGCCGCTTCGTCGCTTCACCCAGCAGGCTCCCAGCTGACGAGACGGGCTGGGTCGCGACGGCGCGTCGAAGGGTGTCGGAGGCGCGCCGGGCGACGGCGGAGAGTGGGGTGAGCACCACACCCTGGAGTTGAGTAGCGCTCAACCCACCATGCGGGGCGTCCGCGCGCCTAGGGTGGAGTCAGTCATGGACATCGAGCACTCGATGGCCCCGGCGGCGCGTCGCCGCTCGGTCCATCGAGGCCGCTCACCCCTGGCCGGGGCTCGCAGGGAAAGGACGAGAGTCATGGTTCGCACGAGAGCCCAACTCACCGATGCTCAACGCGAGAAGCTCAGCGCCGTCACTGCGGCGCGCGAAGCGCGTCTCGCCGCCGAAGCGGAGTACCGGCGGGCGGTCGCCGCCGCCGATCAGGCGAAGGTGACGAAGAGCGCCATCGCCGAGGCGGCCGGCGTCAGCGTCGAGGCCGTCCGCACGGTGCTCATCCGCATGGCCGAATCGCACGCGCCCGCAGTCGAGGTTCGTGAGCACCTGACGGGGGTCGACGGCGGCTCGGCGACGGCGTCCACCGCCGCGGGAGTGGTCGTCACCGGCGCCGTCGGTGCGGCCCCGGTGACCGGCGACGTCAGGCAGCCTGTCGCGAAGGCGAGCTGACGCCCGTCGGCGTCACTCCCCGCCGTCCTGCGGCGGACGCAGGCCCTGGTAGATCTCCTTGCACGTCGGGCACACCGGAAACTTCTCCGGGTCGCGGCCCGGTACCCACACCTTGCCGCACAGCGCGGTGACGGGCTCGCCCGACAGCGCCGACTCCATGATCTTCTCCTTGCGCACGTAGTGCGCGAAGCGCTCGTGATCGCCGGGCTCGGAGAGCTGGTGGTCGACCTGCTCTTGCTCCAGCACCGCCGTCGACGTGCCCGGCCCTCCGAGGCCGCCCGGGCCGTCGGGCGCGCCGAGGGGCGATGACGGGTCGTCGATCGAAGAGTTCCACACAACCGGGTTCATGGGCGCCAGTGTAGGCGCGCCGCCCGCGGCGGGCCAGGGGGCAGCGAGCCGAGGCGTCAGGCGGCGGGTCAGTTGAGCGTCGGGTCGTCGGGGAACGACGCCAGGAGGCACGTCGGGATGGGTTGGCGTGCGAGGACGCGCGCCCACAACGTCTCGGGGTCGGCGTCGAACAGGTCGGCGATCTCGGGTTCGGCGCGCACCCACCACCCGTCAGCGAGTTCGACGTCGAGTTGGCCCGGCTCCCAGCCGCAGTTGCCGGCGAACACGCGTAGCCCCGACAGCTGCGGGGCGACGATCTCCGGCGGCGCGTCGAGGTCGACGACGGCGAGCGAACCGAACAGTCGCGTGGCGCCCACGACGTCACCGCGCCCCGGCACGCCCGCGAGCGCGACCGCCGTGTCGAGGCCGACGGGCCCGCCCTGGAAGAGACGATCGGGCGTCGAGCACGCGGACTGCCACCCCGGAAGGACCGAGTCGACACCGGCCTCGAGCGGTTCGGTGAGCACGACGCCCTGGGCGCCGTCGTCACCGTGGTGGAGGACGAACACGACGCTACGGGTGAACATGTCACCCTCGTCGCGGTCGTGGGCACGAGGCACCGCGACGAGCAGTCGGCCGGTCAACGAGGTCACCCGTCCATTGTGGAACACGCCCGCCCCGAACGCGATGTTGCCCGGTGATCGGGGCACGGGGCCCCGGATCACCGGGCAACATCAGCGCAGATTCAGTCGGCGTCAGTCGCGGTTGCCACGGTAGCCACCACGGTCGCCGCCGTACCCACCACGACCCCCCTGGCCGCCGCGACCACCGAAGCTCTGACGACGGTTCTCGCGCTCGAAACCACCGTCGATGTCGTCGCGGTAACCGCGCCCGCCACCGAAGCCGCGGTCGTCGCCGCGTCCGCGGCCCTGGCCACGGCCGTCGCGGTCGTTGAAACGTCCACGACCACCACGGTCGAAGCCGCCGCCACGGCCGTAACCGCCGCGCCCGCCGTCACGACCACCGCGGTCGTAACCACCCCGGCCACCGCGCTCGTAGCCACGGCCGCCGCGACCACCACGGTCGTTGCGCGGCGCGAGGGTGCGACGCAGGTCGTCCTCGGAGATCGAACGGCCCTCGGGCGTCGAACCGCCCGCGGCGACGATCGCCTCGTCACCGGGGCGCGTGCGCACGAGGCTCACGTCGACGCCGGCGGAGTCGAGTAGACGCTGCATCGAGCGGCGCTGGTGCGGCAGCGCCAGGGTGATGACGGTGCCCTTCTCCCCCGCGCGGGCCGTGCGGCCGGCGCGGTGCAGGTAGTCCTTGTGGTCGGCCGGCGGGTCGACCTGGAGCACGACGCCGACCTCGTCGACGTGGATGCCGCGCGCCGCGACGTCCGTCGCGACGAGCACGGGCACACGCCCGTCCTTGAACGCCGACAGGACACGGTTGCGCTGACCCTGGTTGAGGCCACCGTGCAGCGCGGCAGCCATGACGCCCTGCTCGCGCAGCTCTGCGGCGACACGGTCGGCGCCCATCTTGGTGCGGACGAACACCACGGTGCGTCCCTCACGGTTCGCGACCTCGGCCGTCACTACCTTCTTGTCGCGCGGCTCGATGAGCAGCGCGTGGTGCTCCATCGTGGTGACGGTGGCGGTGCCGTCGTCCGTCGAGTGCGTCACCGGGTCGACGAGGTACTTGTCGACGACGGTGTCGATGCCACGGTCGAGCGTCGCGGAGAACAGCAGGCGCTGGCCGCCTTCGGGCACGAGGTCGAGGATCTCGGTGATGGCCTCGAGGAAGCCCATCTCGGCCATGTGGTCAGCCTCGTCGAGCACGGCGATCTCGACGCGGCTCAGGTCGGCCGCGCCACGCTCGATGAGGTCGGACAGGCGACCCGGCGTGGCGATGAGGACGTCGACGCCGCGCTCCAGCGCGGACAGCTGCGGCTCGTACGGCATGCCACCGGCGACGAGCTTGTGCTTGAGACCGACGACGTGGACGAGCGGCTGCAGCGCATCGCTCACCTGCATCGCAAGTTCACGCGTCGGCACGAGGACGATGGCGCGCGGCTGGTGCGCGCGAGCCTTGCCGCCCTCAGCGAGACGCGCCAGCATCGGCAGACCGAAGCCGAGCGTCTTGCCCGAACCCGTGCGACCGCGGCCGAGGACGTCCTTGCCGGCCATCGCGTCGGGAATCGTCGCCGCCTGGATCGGGAACGGCTTCGTGATGCCGTCACGCGCCATGCGCTCGACGAGCGCCTCGGGCAGCCCGAGCTCGGTGAACGTCATGATGACGCTCTCGTCGATCTCGTCCGACTCGCTCTCGTCGAAGCCCGCGTGCTCGCCGTCGGCCGTGCCCGCGGTGGCGCTCGTGGCGTCGGCGGGGTCGGTGTTCTCCGCGTCGGTGTTGTCGGCGTCAGAGTTGGTCGTGTCGGAGTCGGCGGCGTCAACACCGTCGCGCTCGGCGTCCGTGGCGTCGGCGGTGGGAGCGTCGTCGACGCGGACGTCACCCTCGACGTCGCCGTCGACGTGGACGCGCTCGTCGGGGTTCTGTTCGCCGACGACGTCGACGTTCTCGCGCTGGATGTTCTCGCTCGTGGCCGCGTCGGCCTCGACGGTGGTCGCCGCGACGTCGGCGTTCGCCGCCGTCACGTTCTCGACCTGCGCGTCCTCGACGCGGGACTCGTCACGCACGGGGGCCGCGTCGAACGAGCGGTCGGGGCGCCCGAAGCGCTTCTCGCGGTCGAAACCGCCCTCACGGCGGTCGTCGCGGCGCTGGAAGCCGCCGTCACGGCGGTCGCCACGGTTGAAACCGCCGCGGTCGTCGCGACGCTGGAAGCCGCCCTCGCGACGGTCGTTGTCACGGTTGAACCCACCGCGCCGGTCGTCACGGCCCTGGTAGCCACCACGACGGTCATCACGGTTGAAGCCACCGCGACGGTCGTCACCGCCACGGAAACCGCCCTCGCGACGATCGTTGTCGCGGTTGAAACCACCACGACGGTCATCGCCACCACGGTTGAAACCACCGCGGTCATCGCGACGCTGGAAGCCACCCTCGCGACGGTCGTCGCGGCCCCCGAAGCCACCACGACGGTCGTCGCCACCGCGGTTGAAACCGCCACGGCGGTCGTCGCCGCGGAAGCCGCCCTCACGGCGGTCGTTGTCACGGCTGAAACCACCACGACGGTCATCACCGCCGCGGAAGCCGCCCTCACGGCGGTCGTTGTCACGGCTGAAACCACCACGGCGATCATCACGGCCCTGGAAGCCGCCACGGCGCTCGTCGCTACCGCGGTTGAAACCACCACGACGGTCGTCGCCGCCGCGGAACCCGCCCTCACGGCGGTCGTTGTCACGGCTGAAGCCACCGCGTCGCTCATCGCGGCCGCGGAAACCACCGTCACGGCGTTCGTCACGGGCCTGGAAGCCGCCACGACGCTCGTCACCGCCGCGGAACCCGCCCTCACGGCGGTCGTTGTCACGGCTGAAACCGCCGCGTCGCTCGTCGCGTCCGCCCGCGGCGCCGTCGCGGCGTCCTCCGAAGTCGCGGCCGCCGGAGCGGTCCTGGCCGCGCTTGGCGCCGGCCTTGTCGGCGTGCGACCAGCGCGGCTTCTTGCCGTTGTTGTTGTTCGTCGAAGACATGGGTGTGAACCTCTCGGTCGAGAGCACCGAAGGCGAGCACGCCAGAGAGCCCGTGGAGCACGTGGGCTGGAAGGATTGCGTACTGGGTGGATCGGCGCTGTTGCGTGGGATCTCGGCGCTCACATGACGGCGTCACATCGTGGGTGACGCTCAGAGAACGGGCCTACTCTCACCACCACGTGCCGCCACAGGGAGTAGCTGCGGGCACGCTCAAACCGAAAGCAAACCTACTGAACGCAAGATCAATGGTCCCCCAAGTCTACGTCACGCCCGGCGGCGCAGCAGACGCGTCAACCCCCACGCCAGGATGATTCCTGTCACATCGGCGAGTGCGTCGCGCCAGTCCGCGTCGCGCTCCACGACGTCCGTGCCCTGGATCAGTTCGGAGATCGGCGCATAGAACGCGAGCATGAGCGCCACCCATCGCCACCGTCCGAGCAGTGCCAGGAGGGCGGGTCCGCCGAACATGCAGGCGTGGACCACCTTGTCGGCGTGGGGGAACAGCTCACCTTCTGCCCCGCTCGAATGGAACACGTACAGGAGGTACGTCTGCAGTGCGAGGGCGAGCACGAGCAGCGCGCGGCAGGCGCGGACGAGGCGGGAGTCGGAAGGGGGCATCCCGTGCAGTATCGCACCGCGCACGTCCGGCGCCCTCTCGGCGGGTTCTCAGGCTGTCGGCCTAGCTTCGAGCGGCTGCGACGAGGCAGCCCCGCGCCCAAGGAGCTCTCATGACGGTGCACTTCGATCACGCCGCCCACGTCGCGACGATGTGGCTGCCGCAGCTGTCCCCCACCCACGCGACGGTCGTCTCGACGCTCGCCGCGCTCGCGTTCTGCGCCGTGCTGATCGGCGCGATCGCGTGGATGTTCGCGTCGATGTGCCTGGAGCAGGCCCACCCGTGGCGCTTCGGCGTGATCGCGGCGCTCGCCGTCGTCGCGCTCGTGGCGGCGGTGCCGTCGATGCGTCATCGCGTGGCGGGCCCGGCGCCCATCGCGTCGGCCACGGCGACGATCGAGCGCGCCGACGCGTTGAGCGCAGCGCGTGCCGCCGCCGTCCCTGAGAAGGACTGGCGCCCGGAGGCGAAGGCCGTCGCCGCGCCGGCCTCGAGTGACGTGACGTGGTCGCCCGATGACCTGCACGCCCTCAGCGTCGCCGCGCAGAAGAAGAACGGGCTGACAGAGACGTACGCGCGAAGCCGCATCGAGGTCGACTCGACCGGCCAGGACACCGCGACGATCGCCGCGCACGGCACGACCTACCTGACGAAGGACGACAAGCGCGTCCGCTGCGTTGCACGCGTCAAGAACGTCGTGAAGAACAACGTCGGCCAGCCGCTGGCCGCCGACCTCGATCAGGTGGTGTGCGTCCCGGCGGCCTGAGGACACTGCGTTCTGCTGCCTCACACGGCCCGTGCCCCTTTCACGGCTCGACCCCGACGCTCACACCTTCTTGGAGCATTCGGGGCCGGAGCCACGTGCAATGGACTCCGGTGAGCGAAGCGGGCGCCCACAGACACGGCATCGCCCCACCGATCCAGCGGAGGCGTCATGTGGGGCGAGATCCAACACGACGGGGCCGGGCGCTCCCCCAACACCTCGCGGGTTCGCTGCCTCATCACACCGTCGAACCCGTCGCGCACGGCTCGATCGTGGTGCGGTTGGAAGCCGTGGTTACGCAGGTGGTTGTCCTTGTTTCCCACGAGGAGGTTCAGCACTGTGCGCTTCCACAGCTCCGCGAGATCCACACGGCCGGAGGCGGCCATGTGCGGTTCGAACGCTTCGGCCACCGCCACCAACGGTGATCCCAGCGTGTGCGGCGATGTCCAGGCAGACCTTCTCCCATGCGACGACGTCGGTGTCGTCCTTGGTCGAGGTGAACTTCGCCAACATGAGGTGCCCGTTCTCGTCCACGACGACGGCCTTGGGGCGCGCACCACCCATCGACGAACCCGCATCGAACGGTTCCTTGATGTCCGCGTCGCTGTCCGTGTGACTCTCCGCTCGCTGCGCCACCGCCTCGAGGTGAGCCATGTCGAGCATCTTGGGCACGCCTGCGCTCTCGCTCATCTCGACTCCGTCGCGCGCGAAGCGAAGTGCGCCCATCCGTAGCCGGTCGCGCACGGCGAGAAGGACGTCGACTGCGCCAGGCACACCCCTGCCGTCGGCCTGCCACGTCCGTTCGATGATCTGCCGGCCCCACCGAGCAGGTGCGCTGTCCGAGAAGACCTGCGGCAGGGCCCCCTTCTCGGCATATGTCACCTGAGGCGCACTGCCTGCCAGCACGGGCAGCGCCGGCGACAGCGAGTAGCCGTACTCAGCGCTCGCCCACGACTTCTCATAGCGGAAAGTGCCACCGCTTCGTGGATGCGGATGCCACGTACCGACCGTCATGTCCTCACCGTCGACCGACGTCGAGACGCTGATGGCGGCGCCGCTCATCTCTCAATCCTCCAGCGGCGCAGAGCTGGCCAAAGCCCTCCCGCGTGCGCACTGGCGGTGGGGATCGGTGGACGCCACGAGCTCGTCCATGGGCGATCTATTGATCGAGAAGTCGGGCGGGACGGCCATCAACCCGGCGGGGTTTGTCCCGATCTATGACGCCGATCGTGCAACGGTGGCTCGGCATCCGCGAGTGGTGAAAGCCGGACCGCACGACGTGCAAGAGCCCGCCGTCAACCCTCCGGAGGGATGACGGCGGGCTCCGTGCCACACGCGTCACGCAGCAGCCTGATTCACGCTGCGTGACGAGTTCTGCGAACAGCCGCTCGGCCTCGCTACCGATGCATGGAGGTGGTGGAGATGGGGGGAATTGAACCCCCGTCCATCGACGGCGATCCAGGGCTTCTCCGGGCGCAGTCATCCTGCGGATTTTCTCGGCCCCGCGGCAAGGAATGACACATTCCGCGACAGGCCCAGTCGAGTGAGAGTCCCACAACGCCCCTCGACAAGACGTTGCAGCAAGTTCTCTAGCTGATGCCAGACACTGAGTCGAGAACTAGCTCAGGCTGACAGACTTCGGGCTCGCTCAGGCGGCGAGGGCGAAGTCGGTGCGCTTGGAATCGGCACCTATGGGTTTGCAGAGAGCGTTAACGAGATAACTCTGCATCCTCGGCCCGCTTCCCCTGGGACGGCGACCGATGTCGAAACCGATCATCCCCATGGAAACTGTTCGCTCTGTGGAGTTGTGCTTGCTGACGAATCAGCGTCCGTCAGTCTAGCGGTTCAACAGCGAAGGACGCGAGCGCATTCCCACGCCCTGCGCCTCCTGCCGTGTCGCGCGCCACACGAGGATCGCTTGGCGCCTCACCCAGAGGGGTCTATCGTTGTTCCACGGTCGTTGCATCTTCAATCACCTCGCCGCACGGGCACGTTGCGTCGCGCCACGGCCGATCCCATCCCGACGAACGGCGGCCAACGCGCGGCTGCACTTCCCCAGGGTAGCGCCCGATCGCCCTGCTGCCCGCGTTCGATCCCGCGCGCATCACACTCCGTCGGTTCCTCGCCGGCCTCCCCCCCACGCCTGCCCCGGCCCCTCAAGGGCGCCAACTCGAGAAAGGAGGGGCTGATGTCGACTGCTGCTGTCAGCACTCACGGCCCCGACGCACCCGTGGAGTCATCCACCGACAACCCCGCGAAGCCCAACCTCAGCCTCGCGCTCTTCGTGATCGCCTGCGCCCAGCTCATGATCGTGCTCGATGGGACGGTCGTGAACATCGCACTACCCCACATCCAGACCGATCTGCACTTCAGCCAGTCCGGCCTTCAGTGGGTCGTCACCTCCTACGCGCTGGCTCTCGGTTCGCTCCTGCTGCTGGGCGGGCGCCTCGGCGACATCTTCGGACGCCGCCGCATGTTCACCGTCGGCATCGCCGTGTTCGCTCTCGCCTCGCTGCTCGGCGGCATCGCGCCCAACCCCACCCTCCTGCTCGCCGCGCGCGTGCTCCAGGGTGCCGGTGCGGCGCTGGCTCAGCCGGCGGCACTGGCCCTCGTCAACACGACGTTCCCGCCCGGCAAGGAGCGCAACCGCGCCATGGGTGTCTACGCCGCGATGTCCGGCGCCGGTGCAGCGATCGGCCTCATCCTCGGCGGCGTGCTGACCGAGATCGACTGGCGCTGGACGATGCTCATCAACGTGCCCATCGGCATCGCCGTCGCCGTGCTCGCACCCCGCGTGCTCGTCGAATCCGACGGTCACGAGGGCACCCTCGACATCATCGGCGCCGTCACGGCGACCGCGGGTCTGTTCGGCATCGTCTACGGCCTGTCCAACGCCGCGTCCCACTCGTGGGGCGACACCTGGACCCTCGTGCCGCTGATCGTGGGCACCCTGCTCGTCATCGCGTTCGCGGCCATCGAGAGCCGCACCGAGCACGCCCTGTTGCCGACGCGCATCCTCGCCGACCGCACGCGAGGCACCGCGATCCTCGCGATGCTCATCATGGGTGCCGCGATGTTCGCGATGTTCTTCTTCCTCGGCCTGTACATCCAGCAGGTGCTCGGTTATTCGCCGGTCAAGTCCGGTTTCGCGTTCCTGCCGTTCAGCCTCGGCATCGTCATCGCCGCGGGCCTGTCGCAAAACCTCGTCACGCGCATCAAGCCGCGCTACCTCTCGGGCTTCGGCGGCCTGCTCGCAGCAGCGGGCATGTGGTCGTTCACCCAGCTCGACACGCACTCGAGCTACGCGACGCACCTGCTGCCCGGCATCTTCGTCATGGCCCTCGGCATGGGCTTCGTCTTCATCCCGATGACGCTCGCCGCCTCCCACGGCGTCGAAGCGAAGGACTCGGGGGCCGCCGCCTCCGCGCTCAACACCGCGCAGCAGATCGGTGGTTCGATCGGTCTCGCCGCTCTCACCACGGTGTATTCGCACTATGCGACGCAGCGTGCCGACGAGCTCAAGGCCGCCGCCGCTGCCGCGATGGCGAAGGTGCCGACGTCGGTGCAGGAAACGGCTGAGTTCAAGTCGAAGATGCAGGCCCAGCAGGCAGCCGGAGCGCTCGACGTGCAGACCTTCGCCTCGACGCACGGGTTCTGGGTGGCCTCCGGCATGCTTCTCGTCGGAGCCCTGCTCATCCTGATCTTCATCACGATTCGCAGCGACGAACTGCAGACCGACGGGGCAGCGCCCACCGCGCACGTGGGCTGACGCGGTCGCTTCAGCTTGCACACCCTCGCCTCTGGGCGGGCTCGACCCGGCGTCGGGCCGCCCAGAGGCTTTTCTCACGTCCGGTGTGGTGCGAGACACGCGTGTGTTGCCAACTGTTCGCTATTGGTCGGTTTTGCCGCGAAACTCTGCGGTTTTCAGCCCTGAGCGACCGGTAGTGTCAGCACCAACTGCGCCGCCGCGGCGCCCCACCCCGAACGGAGATGTGCATGTTCCGCAAGGTCCTGGTCGCCAACCGAGGCGAGATCGCCGTGCGCGCGTTCCGCGCCGCCACCGAGCTGGGCGCCACCACCGTCGCCGTCTTTCCCCACGAGGACCGCGGCAGCGAGCATCGTCTCAAGGCCGACGAGGCCTACCAGATCGGCGAGGTCGGCCACCCCGTGCGCGCCTACCTCGACGTCGATGAGATCATCCGCGTCGCCCGCGAATCGGGCGCCGACGCGATCTACCCCGGCTACGGCTTCCTGTCCGAGAACCCGCTGCTCGCCGAGGCGTGCGCCGACGCCGGCATCACCTTCATCGGCCCCAAGCCCGACGTGCTGCACATGACGGGCAACAAGGCGACGGCCATCGCCGCGGCCAAGCGCGCCGGCCTGCCGACGCTGCGCAGCGTGCCGCCGTCGTCCGACATCGACGAACTCGTCAAGGGCGCCGACGACATCGGCTACCCCGTCTTCGTCAAGGCCGTCGCCGGCGGCGGCGGGCGCGGCATGCGTCGCGTCGAGAAGCCCGAGGCGCTGCGCGAGAACCTCGAGGCCGCGATGCGCGAAGCCGAATCCGCCTTCGGTGACGCGACCTGCTTCATCGAGGAAGCCGTCGTCGACCCGCGCCACATCGAGGTGCAGATCCTCGCCGACGGTGAGGGCGACGTCGTCCACCTCTTCGAACGCGACTGCTCCGTGCAGCGACGCCACCAGAAGGTCGTCGAGATCGCGCCGGCACCGAACCTCTCCCCCGAACTGCGCGAACGCATGTGCGCCGACGCCGTCGCGTTCGCGAAGGAGATCGGCTACTCGTGCGCCGGCACCGTCGAGTTCCTGCTCGACACCCGCGGCCGCTACGTGTTCATCGAGATGAACCCGCGCATCCAGGTCGAGCACACCGTCACCGAGGAGGTCACCGACGTCGACCTCGTCGCCGCGCAGATGCGCATCGCCTCCGGCGACACCCTCGACGACCTCGGCCTCGCTCAGGAGAACATCCACCTGCGCGGCGCGGCGCTGCAGTGCCGCATCACGACCGAGGACCCGGCCAACGGCTTCCGCCCCGACACCGGCACGATCACCGCCTACCGTTCCGCGGGCGGCTCGGGCGTTCGCCTCGACGGCGGCACGATCCACATGGGCGCCGAGGTCAGCGCCCACTTCGACTCGATGCTCGTCAAGCTCACCTGCCGCGGCCGCGACTTCGCGACGGCCGTGCGCCGCGCCCGCCGCGCCCTCGCCGAGTTTCGCGTGCGCGGTGTCAGCACGAACATCCCCTTCCTGCAGGCCCTGCTCGAGGACCCGGCATTCATCTCCGGCAACGTGACGACGTCGTTCATCGAGACCCACCCGCACCTGCTCGACGCGCGCACCCCCGGCGATCGCGGCACGAAGCTGCTCACCTACCTCGCCGAGACGACCGTCAACAAGCCGTACGGCGACCACTCAGCACTCGCCATCACGGCGCGCGAGAAGCTGCCCGCATTCGACATCAGCGGCCCCGTCCCGCCCGGCGCGCGCGACCGGCTGATCACCGAAGGGCCCGAGGCGTTCGCCCGCGCTCTGCGCGAGCAGCAGGCCGTCGCCGTCACCGAGACGACGATGCGCGACGCCCACCAGTCCCTGCTCGCGACGCGCATCCGCACCCGCGACCTGCTGCACGTCGCGCCGTACGTCGCACGCATGACGCCGCAGCTGCTGTCGATGGAGGCCTGGGGCGGCGCGACGTACGACGTCGCGCTGCGCTTCCTGTCCGAAGACCCGTGGGACCGCCTCGCGAAGCTGCGCGAGGCGATGCCGAACATCCCGATCCAGATGCTGCTGCGCGGGCGCAACACCGTTGGCTACACGCCGTACCCGACCAAGGTGACCGACGCGTTCGTCACCGAGGCCGCGCGCACGGGTGTCGACATCTTCCGCATCTTCGACGCCCTCAACGACGTCGAGCAGATGCGTCCCGCCATCGAAGCGGTGCGCGAGACGGGCACCGCCGTCGCCGAGGTGGCCCTGTGCTACACCGGCAACCTCGCCTCCCCCGACGAGAAGCTCTACACGCTCGACTACTACCTCGCGCTCGCCGAGAAGATCGTCGACGCCGGCGCCCACGTCCTCGCGATCAAGGACATGGCGGGTCTGCTGCGCGCCCCGGCGGCGCGTACCCTCGTCACCGCGTTGCGGGAGCGCTTCGACCTGCCCGTGCACCTGCACACCCACGACACGGCCGGTGGCCAGCTCGCGACGCTGCTCGCCGCCATCGACGCGGGCGTCGACGCGGTCGACGTCGCGAGCGCCGCGATGTCGGGCACGACGAGCCAGCCGTCGATGTCGGCGCTCGTCGCGGCGACGGACGGCACGGACCGTGCGACGGGGCTCGACCTCGCGAACGTGTGCGACCTCGAGCCGTACTGGGAGGCCGTGCGCACCCTCTACAAGCCGTTCGAGTCGGGCCTCGCCGCGCCGACGGGTCGCGTGTACCGTCACGAGATCCCGGGTGGGCAGCTGTCGAACCTGCGCCAGCAGGCGATCGCGCTCGGCCTCGGCGACCGCTTCGAGGCGATCGAGGACATGTACGCCGCGGCCAACGACATCCTCGGCAACGTCGTCAAGGTGACGCCGAGCTCGAAGGTCGTCGGCGACCTCGCGCTCGCGCTCGTCAGCGCGAACGCCGACCCGAAGGACTTCGAGGCCAACCCGCAGAACTACGACATCCCGGACTCCGTCATCGGCTTCCTCGGCGGCGAGCTCGGCGACCCGCCCGGTGGCTGGCCCGAGCCGTTCCGCACGAAGGCCCTCGCCGGACGCACGGTGCGCCCGCGCGTCGAGGAGCTGAGCGCCGATGACGAGGCCGACCTCGCACGCGACCCGCGCGGCACGCTCAACCGCCTGCTGTTCCCCGGCCCGACGCAGGACTACGCGCGTGCCCGCGAGCTCTACAGCGACCTGTCGGTGCTGTCGACGAAGGAGTTCCTCCACGGCCTCGCGCCCGGGCAGGAGCACGAGGTCGACCTCGAGCCGGGCAAGAAGATCCTGATGTCTGTCGCGTCCGTCTCCGAGCCCGACGAGCGCGGCATGCGCACCGTGCTCGCGACGCTCAACGGCCAGCTGCGCCCCGTCCAGGTGCGCGACCACGCCGTCAAGGTCGACGTCGCCGCCGTCGAGAAGGCCGACCCGAAGAACGTCGGCCACGTCGCCGCGCCGTTCGCGGGCATGGTGTCCGTCAGCGTCGCCGAGGGTGACGAGGTCGCGGCAGGCGACACGGTCGCGACGATCGAAGCGATGAAGATGGAGGCCTCCATCACGACGCCCGTCGCGGGCACCGTCAAGCGCGTGGCTCTGACGCACGAGACGCAGGTCGAGGGCGGCGACCTCGTCATCGTCATCGAGTGATGTCCGCCGCCGTGACCTGACGGCTCGCGGCCTCCGCTCGGGCCCGTCAGGTCGTGCGGCGCATGCGAAAGGGGCGCCCGTCTCGAGTCGAGACGGGCGCCCCTTTC
>NZ_DCNR01000050.1:0-1546 GCF_002322065.1 Dermacoccus sp. UBA1591
ACGCGCAACGTCGAGAAGGGTTGGGGCCTGGCCACGGCCGACGAGCCGCCGCGCCCCGGCACGACCGTCGAGGAACTGGCCAAGCTGAAGACGCCGTTCCGCGCCCACGGCAACGTCACCGCGGGTAACGCGGCCGGTCTCAACGACGGTGCGACGGCGTGCATCCTCGCCTCCGAGGAGAGCGCGAAGGAGCTCGGCCTGCCCGTCGGCATGCGCCTGGTCGACTTCGCCTTCGTCGGCGTCGACCCCGAGGTCATGGGCATCGGCCCCGTCCCGGCCACCGAGAAGGCTCTCGCCAAGGCGGGCCTGACGATCGACGACATCGACCTGTTCGAGCTAAACGAGGCCTTCGCCGTGCAGGTGCTGGCCTTCCTCGACCACTTCGGCATCGACGCCGACGACGAGCGCGTCAACGCCTACGGCGGCGCCATCGCGACGGGTCACCCGCTCGCGAGCTCCGGCGTGCGTCTCATGACGCAGCTGTCGCGCCAGTTCGCCGAGCACCCCGAGGCGCGCTACGGCGTCACTGCGATGTGCATCGGCATCGGTATGGGTGGCTGCGTCATCTGGGAGAACCCCAACCACCCCGACTACGGCAAGGAGAAGACGGCCTGATGAGCGAGAACCAGACTCAGTCCAGCGCCGAGAACGCGCGCGCCGAGGTCGTCACGCACGCCCTCAGCCAGGACATCACGCTGCCGTCGACCGGCGGCAAGAGCGCGGGCACCTTCGTGCTCGTCACCCTCGACAACGGCTTCGACCACACGAAGCCGAACAGCTTCGGCCCGCAGGGCCTCGCGGAGCTGGAGAAGGCCGTCGACGCCGCGGCCGAGCGCGCCGCGAAGGGCGAGATCGTCGGTTTCGGTGTGACGGGCAAGCCGTTCATCATGGCCGTCGGCGCCGACCTCATGGCGCTTCCGTCGATCACCGACCGTGAGCAGGCCGTCGACATCGCCGAGCAGGGTCACCGCGTCTTCTCGAAGATCGCCGACCTTGACGTGCCGACGTTCGCGTTCGTCAACGGCGCATCGATGGGTGGTGGCGTCGAGATCGGTCTCTACTGCGACTACCGCACGATGAGCGCCGACGTGCCTGCCTACTCGCTGCCCGAGTGCTTCCTCGGCCTCGTGCCCGGCTGGGGCGGCACGTACTTGCTGCCGAACCTCATCGGCGTCGAGAACGCGCTGCAGCTCATCATCACGAACCCGCTGAGCAACAACAAGATGGCGACGGGCGCCCAGGCGTTCAAGCTGGGTGTCGCCGACGAGCTGCTCGCCCCCGTCACGTTCCTCGAGGACTCGCTCGCGTTCGCGGCCGCCGTCATCAGCGGCGAGAAGAAGGTCGAGCGCCCCGAGGTCAACAAGGACGAGGCCGCGTGGAAGGCCGCGTGCGACAAGGCCCGCGTCTTCACGATGCAGAAGACCGGTGGCGCCGCCCCCGCTCCGCTGCGCGCCATCGACCTCGTCGAGGCCGCCCGCACGAACACGCGGGCGCAGGGCTTCGCCGGTGAGGACCAGGCGCTCGGCGACCTCATCATGAGCGACGA
>NZ_DCNR01000050.1:1789-21638 GCF_002322065.1 Dermacoccus sp. UBA1591
GGTGCGCCGGACAAGGCGCTCGCGCGCAAGGTGACGAAGGTCGGCGTCGTCGGCGCCGGTCTCATGGCCAGCCAGATGGCGCTGCTGTTCATCCGCCGCCTCGACGTGCCCGTCATCATGACGGACCTCGACCAGGCACGCGTCGACAAGGGTGTCGGCTACGTCCACGACGAGATCGACAAGTTGCTCGCCAAGGGCCGCGTCTCGCAGGACAAGGCCAACCGTCTCAAGGGCCTCATCACGGGTTCGACGAGCAAGGACGGATTCGCGGACGCCGACTTCGTCATCGAGGCCGTCTTCGAGGAGATGGGTGTCAAGAAGAGCGTCTGGGCCGAGGTCGAGCAGATCGTCACGCCCGAGTGCGTCCTCGCGACGAACACCTCGTCGCTGTCGATCACCGAGATGGCAGCGGACCTGAAGCACCCCGAGCGGGTCGTCGGGTTCCACTTCTTCAACCCCGTCGCCGTCATGCCGCTGCTGGAGATCATCCGCGGCGAGAAGACGGACGACGCGACGCTCGCCACGGCGTTCGCCACCGGCAAGTCGCTGAAGAAGACGTGCATCCTCGTGAAGAACTCCCCCTCGTTCGTCGTGAACCGCCTCCTCGGCCGGTTCATGGGCGAGGCGGGCAAGATCGTCGACGAGGGCACGCCCGTCGAGGTCGTCGAGAAGGCGTTCGCCGGTGTCACCCCGATGCCGCCGTTCATGCTCATCTCGCTCGTCGGCCCCGCCATCGCGCTGCACAACTCGGAGACGCTGCACGGCGCCTTCCCGGAGCGCTTCTACGTCTCGCCGAACCTCGCGAAGGTCGTCGAAGAGAAGATCCCGAGCTTCTACGGCGCCGACGGCAAGCTCGACGACTCGATCTTCGAGAAGTTCAGCAAGCCGGCGGACGCGAAGGTGCTCACCGAGGAGCAGGTGCGCGAGCAGGCCCTGTCGGCCCTGGCCGACGAGACCCGTCGCATGCTCGACGAGGAGGTCGTCGCGGCCCCGATGGACATCGACCTCGCGATGATCACCGGCGCCGGCTTCCCGTTCTGGAACGGTGGCGTGACGCCGCTGCTCGACCGCACCGGCATCGCCGAGAAGGTCACCGGTCAGCGCTTCCTGCCGAAGGGCGCCGCGAGCGTCGCCCGCTGATCGCGGTCCTGACGTCGGCGTGAGCCGCCCACGCGGGGCGTACCTCTTGACGGGGTGCGCCCCGCGCCCGCGTCTCGACACGCCGACCGCGACGATTCGGGGCGCTCGCGGCGGTGGCATACCATCGTTGAATCGCTGCGCATCGGCGAACGGCGACCGGCCACACGGCCCGGTCGGCCGGCTCGCACCGGTGCGCGTGGGAATGACGGGGTGAACCGCAGTGTTCTTCCCGCCGACGCGTGACGTGCCCCCGGGTCGCGTCGCCGCTCGTCACACCTCGGCGTGATGGGTTCATCTGCACCAACTGATTCGGAGATTGTCACTGTGTCCAGCAACGCGCCCCTGAACCTTCGGATCATCGGCGGCAAGCAGCTGTCCGGGTCTATCGACGTGCGCACGAGCAAGAACGCCGCCGTCGCCTGCCTGTGCGCCGCGATGCTGAACAAGGGGCGCACGACGCTGCGCAACCTCGCGCGCATCGAAGAGGTCAACCGCATCACCGAGGTGCTCGACTCCATCGGCGTGCAGACGCGCTGGCTGCCGGGCACGAGCGACCTCGAGATCACGCCGCCCGCCAAGATCGACCTGTCGACGATCGACGAGGTCGCGGCGCGCCGCACCCGCACGATCCTCATGTTCCTCGGCCCGCTCATGCACGAGTTCGACTCGTTCGAGCTGCCCAACGCCGGCGGGTGCGACCTCGGTGCGCGCACCGTCGAGCCGCACCTGCACGCGCTGCGCGCGTTCGGCATGGAGGTCGTCGCGAAGGACGGGTACTACAACGTCGAGGTCAACAACTCGATCCGCCCGACGAAGCCGATCGTCCTCATCGAGCGCGGCGACACCGTCACCGAGAACGCCCTGTTCGCCGCAGCCCGCTACGAGGGCACGACGATCATCCGCAACGCCTCGAGCAACTACATGGTCCAGGATCTGTGCTTCTTCCTCGAGAAGCTCGGCGTGACGATCGAGGGCATCGGCACGACGACGCTCAAGATCACCGGCGTCGCCGAGATCAACGAGGACGTCGAGTACTTCCCGAGCGAGGACCCGATCGAGGCGATGAGCCTCATCGCAGCCGCCATCGTCACGAAGTCCGAGATCATGATCAAGCGCGTGCCGATCGAGTTCATGGAGATCGAACTGGCCATCCTCGAGGAGATGGGCTTCCAGTACGAGATGAGCGACGAGTACACCTCGGACAACGGCTTCACGCGCCTCGTCGACATCACGACGAAGCCGGGCCCGCTCAAGGCGCCGACGGACAAGATCCACCCGCTGCCCTTCCCCGGCCTCAACATCGACAACCTGCCGTTCTTCGCCGTCATCGCTGCGTGCGCCGAGGGCAAGACGCTCATCCACGACTGGGTGTACGAGAACCGCGCGATCTACCTCAACGAGCTGACGAAGATCGGTGCGACGGTGCACCTCATGGACCCGCACCGGGTCATGATCGAAGGCCCCGCCAAGTGGCGCGCCGCCGAGGTCATGTGCCCGCCCGCGCTGCGCCCCGGCGTCGTCATCCTGCTCGGCATGCTCGCCTGCCCCGGCACCTCGACGCTGCGCAACATCTACGTCATCAACCGTGGCTACGAGGAGCTCGACGAGCGTCTCAACGCCCTCGGCGCCGACATCACGAGCTTCCAGGACTGATGCTCGACGGCTGCCTGCGCGGCATGCCACGACGAAGCCCGCCCGGTCGCGTACCGGGCGGGCTTCGTCGTGCCTGGGGCCCGTCGTTCCTCAGACCTCCAGCGTCCGCGCGATCGGCACGCCCGGTCGGTAGCAGAGGTGACGGTGGCTTGGCGCGTCGAGAACGGCGAGGTCAGCGCGCGCACCGGGGCGGATGACGCCCACGTCGTTGCGCCGCAGCGCCTGCGCGCCGCCGGCCGTCGCAGCCCACACGGCTTCGGCGGCGCTCATGCCCATCTCGCGCACGGCGAGGGCGATCATGAACGGCATCGAATCGGAGTAGCACGTGCCCGGGTTGCAGTCGGTCGCGATGGCGACGCTGACGCCCGCGTCGATGAGGCGCCGCGCATCCGGGTAGGGCGAGCGGGTCGAGAACTCGACGCCGGGCAGAAGCGTCGCGACGGTCGACGAATCGGCCAGTGCCGCAACGTCACTCGCCGACAGATAGGTGCAGTGGTCGACGCTCGCCGCACCGAGCTCGACGGCGAGTTGGACGCCCGGTCCCTCCCCGAGCTGGCCGCCGTGCACACGCAGTTCGAGCCCCGCGTCTCGGCAGGCGCTCAGGATCGTCGCGCTCTCGTCGCCGTCGAAGGCGTGCGCACTGCCCGGCTCGCAGAACACGTCGGCCCAGCGAGCGTACGGGCGGCACGCCTCGAGCATCTCGCCGCAGACGAGGTCGACGTAGGCGGCACGATCGCTGCCGCTCGGCACGACGTGGGCACCGAGATAGGTCGTCTCCGGCGTGAACTCGCGGGCGATGCGCAGCGCTCGCGCCTCGTCCTCGACCGTCAGCCCGTAGCCCGACTTCACCTCGACGCACGTCGTGCCCTGCGCGCGCATCTCGGCGATGCGCCGCGCGACGAGCGCGGTGAGGCGGTCGTCGTCAGCGTCGCGGGTGGCGGCCACCGTGGTGGCGATCCCGCCCCCGTCGTAGCGCTCGCCCGCCATACGGGCGGCGAACTCGGCCGAGCGGTCGCCGTCGAAGACGAGGTGTGCGTGGCTGTCGACGAAGCCGGGCATCAGTGCGGCGCCGTTGACGTCGACGCGGCGGTCGGCGTCCGGCGCTCGGCGCGCCTCGCCGACCCAGGCGATGCGGTCGTCTTCGACGACGATCGCCGCGTCGGTGAGGAGGCCGAGCAGGCGCTCGTCCTCGCTCGCGCCAGCGCGGGCGTGCTGCGGGTCGTTCGTCACGAGTTCGGCGATGCCGGTGACGAGCGTCGTCGTCATGTCTGCCTCCAGAAGGGGTCGATGGCGTCGTGCAGGAGCCGCCCGATGCCGCCGGGCGCGGGCGTCTCTTCGAGGCGGTGGCGCCCGCCGCGCACGACGACGCGTCCGTCGACGATGACGTCCGTGACGTCCTGCGCAATCGCGGCGAGCAGGATCTGGTCAGGCGAACAGCCTGCGGTGCGCAGAGATTCGGCCTCTACGACGACGAGGTCGGCGCGCGCTCCGATGACGATCTCACCGGCGTCCGCCCAGCCGATGCTCGCGTGCCGCGTCGCCGCCGCGAGAAGGTCGCGCGGGCTCAGGCGACCGCGCTCGTTACTCGTCAGCCGCTCGTGCATCTCGAGGCCGCGGGCTTCTTCGAACATGTCGATGACGGCGTGCTGGTCGCTGCCGAGGCTCAGCCGCGCGCCCGCGTCGTGCAGTGCAACGGCCGGCCCGATGCCGTCGGCGAGGTCGCGTTCGGTCGTCGGGCAGAAGCAGGCCGTCGCACCCGCGCGGGCGAGCGTCGAGACGTCGTCGTCGCTCAGATGCGTCGCATGGACGGCGGAGAAGCGCTCGCTCAGTGCGCCGGCTTCGTGGAGCAGACCCACGGGCGTGCGCTGGTAGTGGGCCAGTGCGGCGGCGTTCTCCGCAGGCTGTTCGGAGACATGGGCGTGGAGGATCTCCCCCGGCGTCGCGGCGACGACGTCCGCCAGTTCGTCGCGAGCGACAGCGCGCACCGAGTGAATGGCCGCGCCGACCACGGTGTTCTCGTCACTGAGTGCGTCCTCGCGCAACTGCGCGTGACGCCGCGCCCAGGCGTCGACGGAGCCGTCGCTGAAGCGCCGCTGCTCAGCGCTCATCGCGGCGTGGCCATCGGTGTCGAGGCCTCCGTGGAGGTAACACGTGTCGAGCAGCGTGAACCGGATGCCGGCCTCGCGGGCCGCTTGACGCAGCGCAGAACCCATGGCGTTCGGGTCGTCGTAGGGCGTGCCGTCGGGGCGGTGGTGGACGTAGTGGAACTCCCCCACCGCCGTGACGCCGGCCAGCGCCATCTCGGCGTACACGGCGCGCGCCAGTGCGAGGTATGTCGACGGATCGAGCTGCGCCGCAACGCGGTACATACGTTCACGCCACGTCCAGAACGTGCCACCGTCGTCATGCGTGCGCCCGCGCAATGCGCGGTGGAACGCATGGCTGTGGCAGTTCGCGAAACCGGGCAGTGCGACCCCGTCGAGCCTGATCACGTCGTCCGAGGATGCGTCGTCAGAGGACACGCCACTCGGCGTCCCGCCACTCGATCCACCCGACAGCCCATCTCTCGGTGACGCATTCGCCGTCACCTCGACCCATCGCCCGTCCTCCTCGACGAGTCGGACGTCGCGCGCGAGGCCGTCGCGAAGGTGCGCGAACGGCACGTGGTAGATGGTCATGAGGCGAGATCCTCGAGCACGCGGACGAGTGCGTCGACGCCGCGCAGGCAGTCGTCGGTCTGCGCGAACTCCTCGGGCGAGTGCGACGTGCCCGTCGGGTTGCGCACGAACAACATGACGCTGGGGATGCCGTGGTTGGCGAGGATGCCAGCGTCGTGGCCGGCACCGGTGCCGAGCATCGGCACACCTTCACCGAGTGTGCGGTGCACGCGCGCGACGAGGTCGGCGTCGAACGGGGTCGTCGGCGTCCATGACTCCTCCCGCCATTCGCCACCGAGTTCCGCTGCGCGACCTGCGATCTCGTCGATCGCTGCGCGCACGTCGTCCTCGCGGACGCCGCGGGCGTCGACCCACGCCGTCACGTGGGAGGCGATGGCGTTGATGCCGCCGGGCGTGACGTCGAGCTTGCCGACGGTCGCGACGACGCGGCGCGCGGCACCGTCGTCACGCGAGGTGGCCGCCGCCCGCACCTGCTCGATGAACCGGGCGGCCTTGACCAGCGCGTCGTCGCGGTCGCCGAGCGCCGTCGTCCCGGCGTGGTCGGCGTGCCCGGGCAGGTCGGCGCGAAACCGTCCGTGCGGCCAGATGTCGGTGCCGACCGCGACGGCGGCGCCGAACGGATCGCCCGCTGCGTCACGGGGCAGGTCGACGAGGGCCCGCCCCTGTTCGACGTGCACCTCGACGAAGCACGCGAGGCGCGCGAGGGCCGCGTCGTCCCGCCCGAGATCCGACGGCTCACGCCCAGCGCGCTCCCACGCCTGTGCCATCGTGACACCGTCGGTGTCGCGTAGGCCGAGGGCGCGCTCGGCCGTCACCGCTCCGGTGATGAGGCGCGAGCCCGCGCAGGCGACGCCGAAGCGCGCGCCCTCCTCGTCGACGAAGTTGACGACACCGATCGGGCGCGCGGGCGCGAACCCCGACTCCTTGAGTCGGCGCACCGCGAGCAACGACGAGACGACGCCCAGGGGTCCGTCGAACGCCCCGCCGTCGGGCACCGAGTCGAGGTGCGATCCGGTGGCGACGCCAGGCGTCCGATCCGGCTCGCCCCACCACGCCCACTGGTTGCCTGCGCGGTCCTCGACGACGTCGAGACCGAGCGCTTCACACTCGCCGTCGAACCATTCGCGGAGCATGGAATCCTCACGGCTCCAGGCGAATCGGCGGTATCCGCCACTGTGCTTGTCGCGCCCCACCGGGGCGAGGTCGGCCCACAGGCCCTCGAACGTGCGCTCGGTCATCGAAACCCTCCGGGTCCTCGTCGTCATCGGACATGTCCGGCCGGAAGCGGGGCGGGGCATGCCGAGCACGCCACGCCCCCGCGTCCGACGCCGTCCCGCTCAGCCCTCGCTCATCGGGATGCGGACGCCGCGCTCGGCGGCGACGTTCTCGGCGATGTCGTAGCCTGCGTCGACGTGGCGGATGACACCCATGCCGGGGTCGTTCGTCAACACGCGCGCGAGCTTCTGCGCGGCCAGCGGCGTGCCGTCCGCGACGGAGACCTGCCCCGCGTGCATCGAGCGTCCGATGCCGACACCGCCGCCGTGGTGCAGCGAGACCCAGCTCGCGCCGCTCGCCGTGTTGACGAGGGCGTTGAGCAGCGGCCAGTCGGCGATGGCGTCGGAGCCATCCTGCATGGCCTCCGTCTCGCGGTAGGGCGAGGCGACAGAGCCGCAGTCGAGGTGGTCGCGCCCGATGACGATGGGGGCGCTCACCTCGCCGTTCGCAACCATGTCGTTGAAGCGCAGGCCGGCCTTGTCGCGTTCGCCGTAGCCAAGCCAGCAGATGCGCGCCGGCAGGCCCTCGAAGTGCACCTTCTCGCGGGCGCCCTTGATCCAGCGGTGCAGGCGCTCGTTGTCCGGGAACAGGTCGAGCACCGCCTCGTCCGTCGCGTAGATGTCCTTCGGGTCGCCCGAGAGCGCCACCCAGCGGAACGGGCCCTTGCCCTCGCAGAACAGCGGGCGGATGTACTTCGGCACGAAGCCCTCGAACTCGAACGCGCGGTCGTAACCGCCCTGGCGTGCCTCGTCGCGGATCGAGTTGCCGTAGTCGAACACCTCGACGCCCTTGTCCTGGAAACCGACCATCGCCTCGACGTGACGCGCCATCGACTCCTGCGCTCGCTCGGTGAACTCCTCGGGCTTCTTCGCGGCGTACTCGAACCAGTCGGCGACGTCGATGCCGATCGGCAGGTAGCTCAGCGGGTCGTGCGCGCTCGTCTGGTCGGTGACGATGTCGATGGGCACGTCGCGGCGCAACAGCTCCGGGAAGACCTCGGCGGCGTTGCCGACGACGCCGATCGACACGGCCTTCTTCGCGTTCTTCGCAGCGACGGCGCGGTCGATGGCGTCGTCCAGATCGTCGGCGATCTCGTCGAGATAGCCGTGCTCGACGCGGCGGTGCAGACGCGCCGGGTCGACGTCGACGATGAGGCACGTGCCACCGTTCAGCGTGACGGCGAGGGGCTGGGCGCCGCCCATGCCACCGCAGCCGCCGGTGAGCGTCAGCGTGCCCGCGAGGGTGCCACCGAACGTGCGCTCGGCGATCGCCGCGAAACACTCGTACGTGCCCTGCAGGATGCCCTGGGTGCCGATGTAGATCCACGACCCGGCCGTCATCTGGCCGTACATCGTGAGACCCATCTGCTCGAGGCGGCGGAACTCGGGCCACGTCGCCCAGTCGCCGACGAGGTTCGAGTTCGCGATGAGCACGCGCGGCGCCCACTCGTGCGTCTGCATGACGCCGACGGGCCGGCCCGATTGCACGAGCATCGTCTCGTCGGCCTTCAACGTCTCGAGTGTGCGCACCATCGCGTCGAAGCTGCGCCAGTCACGTGCGGCGCGGCCGGTGCCGCCGTAGACGACGAGGTCGTCGGGGCGCTCGGCGACCTCCGGGTCGAGGTTGTTCATGAGCATGCGCAAGGGGGCCTCGGTGGCCCAGCTGCGAGCGTTCAACTGGGTGCCGCGGGGTGCGCGGACGGGGCGGGCGCCTTCCATGGGTGCTCCTCGGTCTGGTTCGGCGGAACTGCGGGTGGGTCGATGCGGAGGGTGGAGGGACGATCATCCGCTGGTGTGCGCGAAAAAAACCGTCCCGGACGTGTCAGTCGAGCGAGCCCGCGGCTCGGGCGGCGGCGTCACGGACGGCGCCACTCTTGACGAGTGCGACGGCGCGTTCGATCTCCGGCGAGAGGTAGCGATCGCGCCCCGGCATGCCGGCGGTCTGGCCAGCCTCGTCCGTCAGCGCGGCGATGACGGCGGCCGCGACCGGCCCGGGCGTCAGCGGTGCGCGCAGCTGGATGCCGCGCGTCGCCGTCAGCGTCTCGATGGCGAGGACGCGGGCGAGACCGTCGACGGCCCGACGCAGCTTGCGGGCGCCGGCCCAGCCCATCGAGACGTGATCCTCCTGCATCGCGCTGCTCGGGATCGAGTCGACGCTCGCGGGGCTCGCGAGCCGCTTGAGTTCGCTGACGATGCCCGCGGCCGTGTACTGCGCGATCATGAGGCCCGAGTCGGTGCCCGGGTCGTCGGCGAGGAACGGCGGCAGGCCGTGGTTGCGGGCGACGTCGAGGAAGCGGTCGGTGCGGCGCTCACTCATCGACGCGACGTCGGCGATGACGATGGCGAGGAAGTCGAGGACGTACGCGACGGGTGCTCCGTGGAAGTTGCCGTTCGACTCGACGCGGCCGTCGAGCGTCACGACGGGGTTGTCGACGGCGGCCGCGAGCTCACGGTTCGCGACGGTCGTCGCGTGCTCGAGGGTGTCGCGGGCCGCGCCGATGACCTGCGGCGAGCAGCGCAGCGAGTAGGCGTCCTGCACGCGGGTGCAGGCGCCCGGTTCACGGTGGGATTCGCGGATGCCGCTGCCCGCGAGCACCTTGCGCAGGTTCGCCGCCGAGAGCGCCTGGCCGGGGTGTGGGCGCAGCTGCTGCAGGTCGTCGGCGAAGACGGCGTCCGAGCCGAGCAGGCCCTCGACGCTGAGGCCGGCGGCGACGTCGGCGCTCGTCAAGAGCATGCGTAGATCGGCGATGGCGAGGCACAGCATGCCAAGCATGCCGTCGGTGCCGTTGATGAGCGCCAGGCCCTCCTTCTCCTGCAGCTGGACGGGCTCGATGCCGGCGGCGCGCAGCGCGTTCTCGGCGTTCGTCAGGTGGCCGGCGGCGTCGACGACCTCGCCCTCGCCCATGAGCGCGAGCGCGCAGTGCGCGAGCGGCGCGAGGTCGCCGGAGCAACCGAGCGAGCCGTACTCGCGCACGACCGGGGTGATGCCGGCGTTGAGCATCGCGACATACGCGTCGAGCGTCTCGGGACGGATGCCGGTGCGCCCGGTCGCGAGCGTCGAGATGCGCAGGAGCATGAGCGCGCGCACGACCTCGCACTCGACCGGTTCACCGCTGCCCGCGGCGTGCGAGGCGACGAGGCTGCGCTGCAGCTGCTGACGCTTCTCGAGCGGGATGTGCTGCGTCGCGAGCGCACCGAAACCGGTCGAGATGCCGTAGTGCGGCACCGGGTCGTTGGCGAGGGCGTCGATGATCGCGCGGCTCTTCGCGACCTCCGCGCGACTCGCCTCGCTGAGCACGATGCGCGCGTCATGGCGGGCGACGGCGACGACGTCGTCGATGCTGAGGGCGCCGATGCCGACCTCGACCTCGCAGGCAGCGCTCATGTCAGGGGGCGTGACGCCGGCGCCGGGCGTCGCGGCGGGGTCGTGGTGGTGCTGAGGCATCGAGGCGTTCGTCATGACACCACCTTCGCCCGTGACCACACTCGTGCGTGACCCAGGACGCGCTTTTTGTCTCGGATACGAGACACTGGGCGCATGTCGTCGTCCGTCCCCGCCGCCGAGCACGTCCTCGCGCTCTTGCAGCGCATCGCCGCGCGCCCCTCGCCCGCACCGGCGGCGGCTCTCGCCCGTGAGCTCGACCTGCCCCGCTCGTCCGTCTACAAGTTGCTCGGCGTGCTGCGCGCCGCAGGGTTCGTCACGCACGACGAGGGGACACGACGCTGGGGGTTGGGGCCAGCCGCGCACGAGCTTGGCTCGGCCTACCGGCGTCAGGCGCCGCTGCAGCGCGCGGCGCAGAGCATCGTCACCGACCTCGCGGAGCGGACGGGGGCCTGCGCGCACCTCGCCGTCCTGCACGGGCGCGACGTCGTGTACGTGCTCGAGGAGCGACCGCTCGGGGTGCCGCCACTCGTCACCGACGTCGGCGTGCGGCTGCCCGCGACCGTGACGGCGAGTGGCCTTGCGATTCTCGCGGCCCTGCCCGCTGCGCAGGTGCGTGCGCTGTTTCCGCGCAGCGACGACCTCGTCCGACGCCGTGAGAGCGGCAATGCGCCGGGGACGCTCAAGGAGCTGCGCTCACAACTCACGCAGGTGCGCCAACGCGGCCATGCCTGGGAGAACGGCTCGGTGACGGAGGGCTTCGCGTCCGTGGGGTGCGCGGTGCTCGACCACAACGAGCTACCGGCCGCGAGCCTCGCGGTGACGTGGGACGAGGGGCGTCTCGCGCGCCACGGTGAGGATCCGGCCGAGCGACACGATCGGTTCGTCGCGGCGTGTCGAGCGAGCGCGCAGGCCCTCACTCGCCGATTGAACGGGTGAATGATTGCGGGGCTGAACGGCGCGAGGCCCCCGTGGAGGTGAACTCCACGGGGGCCTCGGGCGAACGGCGCGCTGCTCAGGAGCGCCCGTCGTCCTTGGCGTGCTTGCCGCCGCCCCACGGGCCCGTCGTGCGACTGATGCGGTAGTCGATGCGGTTGTCGACGCGGTGGTCGACCTGGCGGCCGAAGTGCTCGTCGAAGTTCGACTGCAACTCCTGACGCACGTACTCGACGCGACCGAGGAACTCCTTCTCCTCACGACGGCGGTAGTCGTAGCGCACCGCCTTGAACGTCGCGACGCACATGAGCACGAGCACGACGCTGAACGGCAATGCCGTCGCGAGAGACGCCGCCTGCAGCGCCTTGAGCCCGCCGGCGAGGAGCAGGCCGATGGCGATGGCACCTTCCATGAGGGCCCACAGCACACGCGACCACGTCGGCGGGTTGGGGTGACCACCGGAGGCGAGCATGTCGACGACGAGTGAACCCGAGTCGGAGGAGGTGATGAAGAAGACGGCGACGAGCAGGATCGCGATGACGGACAGCACCTGCCCGAGCGGCATGTCCTGCAGCACCGTGAACAGCACCTTCTCCGCGACGACACCGTCGGTCTTGTCGACGAGACCGCCGTCACCGAAGAGCTGACGGTGGATGCCGGCGCCGCCCATGACGGCGAACCAGACGAACCCGACGAGCGTGGGCACGAGAAGCGTGCCGGCGATGAACTCGCGGATCGTGCGCCCGCGGGAGATGCGGGCGATGAAGACGCCGACGAACGGCGCCCAGCTGATCCACCAGCCCCAGTAGAAGATCGTCCACGCAGAGTTCCAGTCAGCGCCCTTCTCCCCCGTGTAGGCACCGACGTCGAAGGTCATGCCGAGCACGTTGGCGAGGTAGACGCCGAGCGCCTCGGTGAGGTTCTGGAACAGGAACAGCGTCGGGCCGAGCAGCAGCACCGAGATGAGCAGCAGACCGGCGAGGCTGAGGTTGATGTTCGACAGCCACTTGATCCCCTTGCCGAGGCCGGAGACACACGACAGCGTCGACAGGAACGTGATGCACACGATGAGGATGACGAGGATCGTGTTGTCCGTGCTGTCGAGGATGCCGATGGACTTCAGACCGGAGGCGATCTGCTGCACGCCGAGACCCAGCGACGTCGCGACACCGAACACGGTGCCGAAGATGGCCAGGATGTCGACGAGGTCGCCCATCCAACCCTTGACGCGCTCGCCCAGGATCGGCTCGAGAGCCCACCGGATCGAGATGGGGCGGCCGCGACGGTGGATCGCGTACGCGAGGGCCAGCCCGATGACGGCGTAGATCGCCCACGGGTGCAGACCCCAGTGGACGAAGGTCTGCGCCATCGCGAGCTGTGAACGCTCGGCCTCGCCTTCGGGCCAGCCGGGCTTCGGCATCGTCGTCGCGTAGGTGAGTGGCTCACCGACGCCGTAGAAGACCAGGCCGATGCCCATGCCCGCGGCGAACAGCATCGCGAACCAGGAGAAGACCCCGAACTCGGGCTTCTCGTCGTCGTTGCCGAGCTTGATCGAGCCGTAGCGGCTGAGACCCATGAAGGCGGCGAAGGCGATGAACCCGCCGATGACGAGCATGTAGTACCAGCCGAAGTTCGTGACGATCCACGACTGCATGTTCGTCAGCACCTCACCGGTGCCGTCGGGGAAGGCGACGCCGAGCACGGCCACCGCGAGGATGACGATGAGTGCCGGCCAGAAGACGCGTGGCGCAACTCCGCCCTTGCCGAGGCGCACGCCCTGGCGTCGCAACTTCTCTGCGATGACCTCGTCGTCGTCGTCCTCGGCGATCTGCGCGGCGTCAGACAGATCGGAGGGCAGCGGGTCCGACGACTCGCCCTCGTGGCGCGCCGCTTCCTCGGGTGTCTGCGGGGTTGCGGCCTCCGTCTCCGGCGCAGCGCTGTCGTCGGTGATCGCCGTTGCCGGGGTGGCGCCCGGCGGGCCGTCGGCCTTCGGTTCTTCGTCTTGCATGCGATGTCCTCCCTGGTGTCCATCGTGCGGTCGGAAGTCACGACTCTTCCGGATCGCAGGCCACATCTCAAGTTGTTACTGGCCGGTACCCGGTCGGATCTGCTCGCGATCGAGTTCGGTCCGCGGTGGTCTGCCGCGACCGTGCGTGCTGGACGATGCCGCCTGTCGACCGAACACTGCTGATGCCCGCGATGCCGAATGAGCGCCCCGGACGCCCGACTGTGGCACGATGCGGGAACCCGTTTCGTCTCCCGTCGCACGTGAGGACCGCTGCTCATGACCAAGGCAACCTCGCATCTCGCGTCGGGGCCCGTCGCCCTGGCCCACCGCGGTTTCTCCGGTGGCACCTCGCATGCGCTGGAGAACTCGATGGCGGCGTTCCGCGCGGCCGCCGAGCTCGGCTACCGGTGGGTCGAGACCGACGTGCACGCCACCGTCGACGGGGTGCTCGTCGCCTTCCACGACACGACCCTCGACCGCACGAGCGACGGGGCCGGCGCGATCGCGCACCTGCCATGGGAGGTGGTCGCACGGGCGCGCATCGCCGGGCACGAGCCGATCCCGCGACTCGCGGAATTGCTGACGCAACTGCCGCAGGTGTGCGTCAACATCGACGTGAAATCGGCCGGCGCGGTCACACCGCTCATCGAGTGCATCGAACGGTGCGGCGCGCACGATCGCGTCCGCATCGCCTCCTTCTCCGACGCGCGGCGCCGAGCCGTCCTCGCCGGCCTGACGCGACCGGTCCGTTCATCGCCAGGGCAGTCGCGCACCATCGCGCTGTGGCTCGCGGCGCACCTGCCGGTCGTCGGTTCGCCCCTCGTCGCGCGCCTCGCGCACGGCATCGACGCCGTGCAGATCCCCGAACGTCAGGGCCGCCTGCGCGTGCTGACGCCGAGACTCCTGCGCGCCCTGCACGGCGCCGGGCTCGACGTCCACGTGTGGACGGTCAACGAACGCGCCGACATGGAGCGTCTGCTCGACCTCGGCGTCGACGGCCTCATCACCGACCGCGCCGACGTGCTCAAGGACATCCTCGTCGAACGGGGTGAATGGGTCTGAGCAGAGCGGCTCGATGGGCGATCGCCTGGTTTCGGCAGCCTGCAGCGCGGACCTCGTCTTTGATGGCGTGATCGTGCAGAGGCCAGGTGCGGTGTGCTGGACGCACGTGGTTGGGAGCGCGCCGAAGTGGCGAGGCGCGATCGCTGAGCCGCGACCGTCGAGAATCGTTGACACGGCGGGTATCCGGCGAAAGTATCTTTACGTCAAGATACTTTCACCGGAAGGCGCCTCATGCTCACGTTGCATCATGTCCAGGTCTCGATGCCCGAGGGTCGCGAGGACGACGCCCGACGTTTCTACCGCGATGCCCTCGGCCTCGACGAGGTCGCCAAACCCGGCGTGCTCGCACAGCGCGGCGGCGCGTGGTTCCGCGCGTTCGCTGCCGACGGCGCCGTCGCGGCCGAGATCCACCTCGGGATCGACGAACCGTTCGTCCCCGCCAAGAAGGCCCACCCCGCCCTCGTCGTCGAATCGACAGCTGCCCTGGAGGCCCTTGCCGCGCGCATCGAGGGCGCCGGTTGGGACGTGAACTGGGCCGAGCGCCACACCCTCGACGGCTACGAACGCTTCCACTGCCGCGACGCGTTCGGCAACCGCGTCGAGGTGCTGACGCCCGAGCCCTGACGGCTCGCGAGCGCGATGCGTCAGTCGTGCGACGGCTCGGGCGCATGCCCGAGGGAACGGTTGATCTCGGCGATCAACCGGCGTCCGTGCACACCCCACGCGTGCCGCTCGTCGGCGCTCGCGCGCGTCAGGGCGCGCTGCCACGTGAAGACGCGCCCGACCCGGGCGATGAGCAGGGCGTCGTCGACGGCTGCGCTCAGCGCAGTGCTCGCGACGACGTCGCTCCACACGCTGAGGTAGGCGCGCAGGATGCGCTCACGGGCTGCGCGGGCGGCGTCGTCGTCGAGGCCCTCGCCGATGCGCTCGAGCGGGACGAGCAGCGAGCACAGCGGGTTGCCGACGCTCGCGTCGCCCCAGTCGAAGATGCGCGCGTCGTGAGCGCCCGCCGAGGTGCCGTCGGCAAAGACGTTGCCGGCGTGCAGGTCGTCGTGCTGAATGGTGAGCGGCAACCCGACGGCGTCGAGCCGCTGCGCGGCGCGGCGCACCTCACGTGTCGTGTCGGGTTTGAGCCCCAGGCGTTGCCACCGGCGAGCAGATTCGCGCGGCGACATGTCGGGCACGCCCGCGTCGCGCAGTTGATCGACGACCCGCGTCGACGAGCGTTGCAGTCGCGCGTAGCGTCGCACCACGGACGACATGAGGCTGACGGCGTCGTCGTCCCGCTGGACGTCACGCAGCACCGGGCCCTGATCGGGCATGAGCAGCCAGCCGCGCTCGGGGTCGTCGGCCCACACGACCGGAACCGCGTCGGGCGCGACGGAACGCAACGCGCGCAGGACGGCGGCCTCGGGGCTCATCTCCGGGCTCGTCGCCTTGAACCACACGCGCCCTTGATCGGTCGTCTCGGCGACGAGCACCATCGACCAGGGACGCACCCGCGGCTGCAACGGCGTCGTCGGCACACGTTCGAGACCGCGCCGCGCGAGGGCCGCGTCCATCCAGCGCACGGCCTCCCAGCGCCACGTCTCACTGCTCCAGATCGCGCTCGCGGGCGCGACCTGATCAGAGCCGGGGAGAACAGGAAGCTCGGGTGACTTCACCACGTCGTTCGGCCGCTCAGTCGATGTCGGCGTGAGCGGCGACCGGCATGGCGTCCCCGAGATCACCCGTCGCACCGGCATCACGTCCCGCGGCCGGCGTGCCTGCGTCACCGTCGCGGGTGCTTGCACCGCCGTCAGGCGCGTGTGCACCACCGTCGTACGCATCGGCGCGCGTGAGTCCTGCGTCGTCGCGCCCGAGAGCGTCGACGATGTCGGCGGCCGTCAGCCCCACGGTCGCGAGCACCTCGCCGCGCGAGGCGTGGACGAGGAACTCCTTGGGAATGCCGAACGTGTCGAGCGGCGTGCGCACACCGGCTTCACGCAGGCGTCGCGCGACGGCGCTGCCGACGCCCGCCTCGACGAGGTTGTCCTCGATGACGACGACCCGGCCTGCGGCGCGGGCGAGGTCGACGAGTTCGTCGGCCACCGGGTAGGCCCAGCGCGGGTCGACGACCTCGACGCGACGGCCCTGTTCGGTGAGCAGATCGGCGACGCCGAGTGCCGTCGAGACCATCGACCCGACACCGACGACCAGCACGTCCACGCCGTCGCCGCCGTCGGGTTCACGCATGACGTCGAGGCGACCGAGACGTCGCTCGGCGACGAGCGGGTCGGCGACGTCGCCCTTGGGGAAGCGGATGACGCTCGGCGCGTCGTCGATGTCGACGGCCTCGCGCAGCAGTTCGCGCACCTGTGCGCCGTCGCGCGGGGCGGCGAGGTGCAGGCCGGGCACGATCGAGCAGATCGACATGTCCCACATGCCGTTGTGCGAGGCGCCGTCGGAGCCGGTGACGCCGGCACGGTCGAGCACGAACGTCACGCCCTGACGGTGCAGTGCGGTGTCCATGAGCAGCTGGTCGAACGCGCGGTTGAGGAACGTCGCGTAGACGGCGACGACGGGGTGCAGGCCGCCGTACGACAACCCGGACGCCATCGTGACGGCGTGCTGCTCGGCGATGCCGACGTCGAACACGCGCTCGGGGTACTTCTTCGCGAACCCGTCGAGCCCGACGGGGATGAGCATGGCAGCCGTGATGGCGACGATGTCGTCGCGCTCGGCGCCGAGGGCGACCATCTCGTCGCTGAACTCGTCGGTCCAGATGCGGCCACTCACCTCGAACGGCAGGCCCGTCTCGGGGTTGAACTTGCCGATGCCGTGCCACTGGTCGGCCTCGTCGGAGAACGCGGGCTCGTAGCCGCGGCCCTTCTGCGTGATGACGTGCACGAGGGTCGGCCGGCCGTAGTCGCGAGCGCGGCGCAGCGCGGCCTCGACAGCCGCCTCGTCATGCCCGTCGATCGGGCCGAGGTACTTGATGCCGAGGCTCTCGAAGACGCCCGTGTCGGGGTAGACGATGTCCTTGAGACCACGCTTCACGCCGTGCAGCGCCTCGTACATCTTCGTCCCGACCTTCGGCGTCGCCTGCAGGCGGTTCTTGCCCCAGTCGAGCACCTGGTCGTAGGTGTGCATCGTGCGCATCGTCGCGAGGTGATGCGCCATCCCGCCGATCGTCGGGGCATAGGAGCGCTCGTTGTCGTTGAGGACGATGACGAGCGGCAGGTCGGCGTCGGTGGAGATGTTGTTGAGTGCCTCCCACGCCATGCCGCCGGTCAGGGCGCCGTCACCGATGACGGCGACGGTGTGACGGTCGCTCTCACCCTTGAGGCGGCGCGCCTTGGCGATGCCCTCGGCCCAGCTCAGCGACGTCGAGGCGTGCGAGTTCTCGACGACGTCGTGCTCGGACTCCTCGCGGCTCGGGTAACCCGACAGGCCGCCGGATTTCTTGAGCTTGCTGAAGTCATGGCGGCCGGTGAGCAGTTTGTGGACGTAGCTCTGGTGGCCGGTGTCGAAGACGAACGTGTCCTTCGGCGAGTCGAAGACACGGTGCATCGCGATGCTCAATTCGACGACACCCAGGTTGGGGCCCAGATGCCCACCCGTCTTGGAGACGGATTCGACGAGGAACTGACGGATCTCGGCGGCGAGCGCGTCGAGCTCCTCGGCGGGGATTCGCTTGAGATCGTCCGGACCCGAGATGGTTTCCAGCAGCGTCACGTCTCACTCAGCCTTTCGAAAGTGCAGTCTCCTGAGTCTAGGTCGTCGGGCGCGCAGCCGCCATGCGGGCGGGGGCGCCCTCCCGCCACCCGCCGTGGGAGGCAGCAGCCCCGCCGGGATCGCGCGCCAGGAAGCCGCGCGCCCACATACCCGCACGCCGGTGCGTCACAGCCGAGGGACAAACGTCTTGCCGCGCATCGCCTCGTGCACGAGACGGACGGCGCGCGCCGTGGCACGCAACCGCAGCCCCTCCGCGGACAGGTGCTCCATCACCTGCGGCACCGCGCGCGGTGGCAGCTCGTCAGCGAGGTCGACGCGGATGCGGCGATATGACTCGCGCATCGCGCCGAGTTGAGCGTCGACATGCCACGTCGCCACCCAAGCGAGCGCCACCGGGTGACGGCGCCATGCGTCGTAGGCCCGAAAATCCGAGGGGCACTGATCGAGCAGCCACTGCGTCGCCGCCTCCTGCCACCCCGGTGCACCCGGCGGCGGCACACCTCTCGGCCAGCCCGGAGGGCCGGTGTTCACCTCGTCCGACATGACCCCAGCGTACCCCATTGTTCGAACACGTGTTCTATTCTATGGCCGCCCCACGAGACCCGCAGACCGGCGCGAGACACGCCCCCGAAGCCGGGTGCTCTGTGGCATGCTGAGCCCGTCACACGGGAGCCCGAGGCGCGGGCTGAGAGGGCATCGCCATGCCGACCGTCCAACCTGATGCGGTTCATGCCGCCGTAGGGAGTGTTCGATCCTGGCTACCCTGACGCCTGCCCCTTCCCCTGCCCACGACGATGCGCCGCGCCTGACGCCGGCCGCCGCCACCCCAGAACGGCGCGAGGCCCGCCGCAGCGCCCTCGTCGGAAATTTCGTCGACCAGTTCGACATCTTCCTGCCCGTCATTGCGCTCGGTGGGGTGCTGTCGACGAGTTCGACGATTCCCGACGGCCTCGTCTTCGCCGCGACACTCCTGGGCCGCCCCCTCGGCGCGTTCATCCTCGGCACCCTGGCCGATCGTCGCGGACGAGCCCGCGTGTCACGCGGCGCACTGCTCGGCCTGAGCGTGTGCACCGGCCTCATGGTGACGCTCCCGCTGCACACCTCGACGTGGGCCGTGGCCGCTCTCCTGGCGTTGCGCTTCGCCGCCGGATTCTTCCTCGGCGGGCAGTACTCCGCGGCCATCCCCCGCGCCCTCGCGCTCACAGAGCCGCAACGACGCGGCCACCTGAGCGGCCTCGTCATGGCGATGTCACCCCTCGCGAACGCCACCATCGCTGCCGCCACGATGATGCTGACAGCCTCACTCGGCGGCGCGTACACCACGTGGGGGTGGCGCCTGCTGTTCGTCGTCGGCGCACTCCTGCCGTTGATCCTGGCCCTCACCGCGAGGTCAGCGCACGCCGGGCCGGCAGGTCACAGCCACTCTCCCCACGAATCCGACAAGCGCGATCCCGCCGCGCACGACGCGACCGACGACGAGGAAGAGCGCGTGACGGGCCGTGTCGTGGCCGCATTGTTCACCCTCATGACGGGGCTGTGGTTGTTCACGATGATGGGGGTCTCGGTGCTGACGAGTTCGCTGCGCCCGCACTTCTCCCCCCATGACGTCGGGCTCGTCATGCTCGTCGCGACGGCCGTCAGTGCGCCGACGATGGCCGCGGCGGGTGCCGTCTCGACGCGTGTGGGCCGTTCACGCTTCTTCATGGCGTTCGGAGCACTGGCCTGCATCGCCGCCCCCGCCGCCTATCTCGTGGCAATGCATGCCGCGTCATCGGGCAGCATCGTCGCCACGACGATCGCCGTCGCGGCCGTCCAGATCGTCACCGTCTCCGCCTACGGCCCGGTCGGCGCCTACCTCGCCGAACACTTCCCCGAGTCGCGACGTTCGCGTGGTTACGGCAGCGTCTATTCGGCGTCGATCGTGCTGCCCGGCCTGTACCCGTTCTGGCTGCCCACCGTGACACAGTGGCTCGGCCGTTCGGCCGCCGTCCCGCTCGTG
>NZ_DCNR01000050.1:21914-27226 GCF_002322065.1 Dermacoccus sp. UBA1591
GTGGTTACGAAAAAGTAAGTTGAGTGGGTGAAATCAGCTCGAACCGGTGGCGACGCCGTGATGATCTTGTTAACGTCGTGACTCGGTTCACATCGACTATCGAAGGATGAGCATGTTCACCACACGCCGTACCGCCAAGATCGCCCTCGTCGCCACCGCCGTGGCCGGCACCGTCACGATGGCTGCGCCCGGCGCCCAGGCCGCGACGAGCGACACGACGAAGGACACCATCTGGAACCTCGGCTACGACACGTCGGCGACGACGACGATCAAGAAGTCCGGGCAGTCCTCGACGACGACCGGCTTCACCTTCTCCACCCTCCACGTCGAGAAGGGCGACCTGAGCTCCGACATCATGCTCAAGGACTTCAAGATGCCGGTGAAGCTCGGCAAGCTGCAGATCGCCATCGCGACGATCTCGCAGGAACCCGTCGGCAAGGCCGTCGGAACGATCGACCCGAACACGCACAAGATCGTGCAGACCCAGAAGGTCAACCTCCACATCAAGGATGTCTCGGCCACGGGTAAGGGCCTCATCAACCTCGTCGGCAAGAACTGCCGCACGAGCAGCCCCATTACGCTGACCGTGACGGGCAAGCAGGGTGGCTTGTTCGACCCGATCAACCTCTCGGGCACGTTCACCATCCCGAACTTCGCCAACTGCGGCCTGTCGACGAGCCTCGTCAACAGCCAGGTGGCCGGCCCCGGCAACACGATCAACATGACGCTGACGCCGCACGGCTGATCGCGACCAGCCTCACACGCATCATCTCGGCCGCCGGTACCCCACGGGTGCTGGCGGCCGACGCGTGTCGACTGACGGCAACTGCCACCCGCCCCGAGAGCCGCTCGAGCATCACGCACCTGCACGACGAATGTGCGGCACATGCTTCGTGCAGACGCGTAATCGTCGAGCAACTGATGGCCGGCGCGGTTCACCCAGCGGTTGCAACCTCCGTCACCCGACGAAGTTGTAGTGCCACCTCTCGGGGTTGGACCCGCGCCGATCCATGTAGTCGGGGCGGTCGAATCCCCAGCGCTTGGAGTTGGCCGTCAGCCACACGTCGTGAGAACGCCCGAAGTACAGAGGCGAGTTGATCGCGTTCGTGCGGGCGAAGCCGAAGTCGATCGCGTTGCCAACCCGTGGTTCGAGGTGCCGGGGACGGCCGCGCGGGGGTAGCCGAGAGTGCGGTACAGCAGCTGCTGGCGGCTCAGGGTGCGGTAGGCCTCGGTGATCGTCAGCGCCACACCGAAACGAGCCTTGAAAGCCGCGGCCAGTCCGAGATATCCGACGGCCGCCGCGCGCGAGAGATACCGCGGCTCGTGCGGCAGGTTGCTGACGTTGACGCTCCAGCTCGGCAGTCGCGTGACGGCCGACATCCGCAGACGGCCGTTCACCGCGCGCGCCGTCGTCGCGACGAGGACTGCGGACGTCACCCACCACCCCTTGAACGCACCCTCGGCGATGCGGAACCACAGGCCGCTCGCGTCGTAGGAGCCTGTCAGCGTCGTGGTGTTCGCCAGAGTCCCCACGATCCGGGCGCGCAGTTCCAGCGTGGGCTGATCGCGCACGTTGACGCGGTAGGAAAGCGTCGCGGTCGTCCGTCGCACGAGGACCGACGTTGCCCCCGCACGGGCCACCTGCCTCGACGCAGGAACCGCTGCGAAAGCCTGCGGCGCCCCTTCGATCACGAGGGCCGTCGTCGCCGCAGCGAGGCCGGCGTGTCGAATCGCGCCACGTCGCGTCAGTGTCTGCATCGCAGAATTCCCCCGTCACTCGTCGGCGCGCTGCCCGCCCCGCCATCAGCTCTTGAGTGTGACACACATCACCGCGGCGCGGGAGATCGTGCGTCACGCCCGTGAACAGGGGCGCTGCGGCAGCACCGGTGCGGCCACCGCCTCGAGACACAGCCCCACCCGGGGGCACCCACGCGTCGTGCCGTCCGCGCGAGAATGGGCCCATGACTTCTTTCGACGCCTGGCTCGAAGCCGCTTCCATCGATGACTCCGTGCGCGAACTGCGCCCCGATTACCGTGCCGTTCTCGTCGTCGCGCGGGGCCTGCACGGCGGTGCGTCGAACGAGGAGAGCGAGACGCTGCTGTTCGCCGCCGAGGAGCACGTACGCGGCATGCTCGAGCACACCCCTCCCGAGGAACTGCCGCACATCGCGGCCTGGCGCGACGCCTACCGCGCGTTCGGCGCGAAACCGCAGCGCACACGCAACTCGGCGGAGGCGCTGCTGCGCCGAGCCGACGCCCTCCCCCGCGTCAACGCGCTGACGGATGCCTACAACGCGGTGTCCGTGCGTCACCAGACGCCCCTCGGCGGTGAGGATCTCGACGCCTACGACGGTCCGCTGCGCCTCACGCGCGCCACCGGCGACGAGGAGTTCTCGACGATGTCCTCGGGCGCCGAGACGATCGAGCACCCCGACGCCGGCGAAGTCGTCTGGCGGGACGACGCCGGCGTCACCTGCCGCCGTTGGAACTGGCGTCAGTGCTATCGCACGCGTCTGACGTACGACACGACGAACGCCATCTTCATCTGCGACATCCTCGACGTCGAGCCCGGCGACGGCGAGCAGCGCGCTACCGAGGTGCGCGACGCCCTGTGCGAGGCGCTCGAGGCCGTCAGCCCCGGAGTGACGCTGACGAGTCGCATCCTCTGATCCATCGGCGGCGCCGATGGTGCCCGGGTTTCGCGACATCGGTGCCCCGTTTCCCGGGCAACATCCGGGCGGGCGACGTCACGTCGCGCGCCTGCCGACTCACTCGAACTGCCGAATAACGCCCAAGAGTCGCCTCTCACCTCTACCGTGATTCACATCACGATGACATGAGGTGACGCATGCCGAACATGGCCGACCCGATCTGGACGCACGCGACGGGCGCACCCGAGCGCCCCGCGCTTCGCAGCCCGAGCACGACCTGGAACTACGCCACGCTGCGGGACAAGGTGGCCGCGTTCGCGGGGCATCTACGTGACCGCGGCATCAGCCAGGGCGACCGAGTCCTGCTCATCGCCCCCTCCGTTCCGGAGTTCGCCGTCGCCTACTACGCCGCGCAGGCCGTCGGGGCGATTGTGGTGACTCTCAACACGATGTCCACTCCCGCAGAGATCGAATACGTGGCGACGGACTCGGGCGCTCGGCACATCGTCGCGTGGCACGCGAGCGCCGTGGCTGGCGAACGCGTCGCGAGCAAGTTGACGATGGACCTCGTCATCCTCGATGCCGGCGCCGGCGCCGCCACGCGGGCTCCGCTCGACGAGCCGGTCGAGCGCGCTGACGACGACACGGCCATCCTGCTGTACACCTCCGGCACGACCGGCCGCCCCAAGGGGGTGCAGCTGACGGTGGCGAACCTCTTCGCTGTGGCGAGCGCGTTCATCACGCAGCTGAACTTCGCATCGACGGAGAAGTTCGGCACCGCGCTCCCCCTGTTCCACGTCTTCGGTCAGTGCGTGTGCATGAACACCGTCATGCTGGCCGGCGGGTCGTTCTCGGTGCTCTCTCCCTTCGAACCACGCGCGATGTTGGCGATGATCCGCGACCACGAGATCAACGTCGTCGCGGGTGTGCCGACGATGTGGAACTACCTCGTCCACGTCGAGGGCGACTTCGGGCCGAAGGACTGCCCCGACCTGCGCCTCGCGGCCTCCGGCGGTGCGAGTCTGCCGGTCGAGGTCATCGCCGCCTTCGAGCGTCGCTTCGCCTGCACCATCCTCGAGGGGTACGGCCTGACGGAGACGACGGGCGCCGCGAGCTACCACCGCGACGGCATCGAGCAGCGCGCCGGCACCGTCGGCGTCGCGCTGCCCGACACCGAGATCGTCATCGAGAGCCTCGACGGGGGCCGCGCGCCCGTCGGTGAGGTCGGACAGGTGCTCGTCAAGGGCCCGACGGTCATGAAGGGGTACTGGAACAACGAGGCGGCCACCGCCGCGGATCTGAGCGACGGTTGGCTGCGCACCGGCGACCTGGGCCGTCTCGATGGGGAAGGCTACCTGGCGATCGTCGACCGGGCGAAGGACCTCATCATCCGCGGTGGGTACAACGTCTACCCCCGGGAGGTCGAGGAGGTGCTCTACAGCCATCCCGACGTCGTCGAGGCAGCCGTCATCGGCGTGCCGGACGAGCGTTACGGCGAGGAGGTCGCAGCCGTCGCCGTCCTGGCGCCGGGGCGCGAACTGAGCGCCGACGAGCTGCGCGCGTGGCTCAAGGAGCAGCTGTCCGCGTACAAGGTGCCCCACCTCATCCGCTTCGACGACGCACTGCCCAAGGGCGCCACCGGAAAGATCCTCAAGCGCGCCATCGAATGGACCACCGACGAAGGAGCAACACCATGACGCAGGTCCAGACCGTCACCGGCCCCATCGAAGTCGAGCAGATGGGTGCGACTCTCGTCCACGAGCACATCTTCGTGATGAACGAGGAATACCGCCTCAACTACGCGGAGTGGGACGAGCAGGCCCAGATCGCCGATGCCGTCGAGCAGCTGACGCAGCTCGAGGGGCTCGGCATCGACACGATCATGGATCCCACCGTGCTGGGGCTCGGGCGCTACATCCCCCGGGTGCAGCGCATCGCGCAGCAGGTGAAGCTGAACATCATCGTCGCGACGGGCGTCTACACCTACAACGAGGTGCCGTTCCAGTTCCACCACAGCGGGCCGGGGCTGCTGTTCGACCAGCCCGAGCCGATGGTGCAGCTCTTCCTGAAGGACCTCAACGACGGCATCGCGGACACCGGAGTGCGTGCCGCATTCCTCAAGTGCGCCATCGAGGAGCAGGGCCTGACGCCCGGCGTCGAACGCGTCATGCGTGCCGTCGGCGCGACGAGCGCGCAGAGCGGCGCGCCGATCACGGTGCACACGCACGCCGCGAGCGAATCGGGGCTCGTCGCGCAACGCGTGCTGGCAGAGGAAGGCGCCGACCTGAGCCGGGTCATCATCGGTCACAGCGGCGACTCGACGGACCTCGACTACCTGTGCCGCCTCGCCGACGCAGGCAGCTACCTCGGCATGGACCGCTTCGGCCTCGACGTGCTGCTGCCCTTCGAAGAACGCGTCGACACCGTCGCGGAATTGTGCCGACGTGGGTACACCGAGCGCGTCGTCCTCGCGCATGACGCGTCGTGTTCCATCGACTGGTTTCCCGCCGAGGCACGCAAGGCGGCCGTGCCGAACTGGAACTACCGCCACATCAGCGAGGACGTCCTGCCGGCCCTGCGTGAGCGCGGCGTCGAGGATGCTCAGATCACGACGATGCTCGTCGACAACCCGCGCCGCCACTTCGGCGGCTGACCCTGGCG
>NZ_DCNR01000029.1:0-13725 GCF_002322065.1 Dermacoccus sp. UBA1591
TCGTCCACCGCGAGCAGCTCGTCGCCGAGGCCGAGCAGATCGCCGCACAGGATCCCGAGAAGGTGCAGTGGAAGAAGAGCACGACGCGCATGCGCGAACTGCTCGACGAGTGGAAGAACCACCAGAAGAACGGTGCACGTCTCGACCGTGACGTCGAGTCGGCGCTGTGGCAGCGTTTCTCCGCTGCTCGCAACGGGTTCGACAAGACGCGTCGCACGCACTTCAGCCAGCTCGACGAGCAACACGGCGCGGCGAAGAAGGAGAAGGAGCGTCTCGTCGCCGAGGCCGAGAAGCTCGCCACCTCGAACGACTGGGGGCCCACGGCGTCGGCGTTCAAGCGCCTCATGAGCGAGTGGCGTCAGGCCGGGCGCGCGTCGCGTTCCGACGACGACGCGCTGTGGCAGCGCTTCAAGAAGGCGCAGGATGCGTTCTTCGCGGCGAAGGATGAGGTCGTCGCCGAGGAGAACAAGGTGTTCGAGGCCAACGCCAAGGTCAAGGAGGAGCTGCTGGCCGAGGGCCAGAAGATCCTGCCGGTCAAGGACCTGGGTGCCGCGAAGGCCCAGCTGCGCGCGCTACAGGAGAAGTGGGACGCCGCGGGCAAGGTTCCGCGCAAGGACATGGACCGCATCGAAAAGGGTATGCGCCGCATCGAGAACGGCGTCCGTGACGCCGAGCAGGCGCAGTGGAAGAAGTCCGACCCCGAGGTGAGCGCGCGCGCCAACTCGATGGTCACCCAGCTCGAGAACGCCGTCGCGTCGCTGCGCAGTGACGTCGAGGCCGCCGAGGCCGCGGGCAACTCGAACAAGGCCGCGAAGCTGCGTCAGGAGCTCGAGGCGAAGCAGTCGTGGCTCGAGCAGGTGCGCTCGACCGCCAACGAGCTGGAGGGCTGAGAGGCATCATGAGTTTCGGATCCGGACGTTTCACGACGGATTCGGCCGCCGAAGGGTTGGTCGCGTACCTGCGCACCAGCCCTTCGCCGTTCCACGCGGTCGCATCCTCTCTGTCGATGCTCGTCGAGGCGGGCTTCACGCCCCTCGACGAGCGTGACGCCTGGGCGAGCGAGCCGGGACGTTACGTCACGACGCGCGGCGGGTCGCTCGTCGCGTGGTCGACGGAGCGCGTGCTCACTCGGCCGTTCGACGGCTCTGGTGGTGGCGCTGATGACGGTGACGCCGGCGGCGAGCGCGGCGCGGTCGCGTTCCGAGTCGTCGGTGCACACACCGACTCCCCCAACCTGCGCATCAAACCGCGCCCCGACCACGAGCGCGTCGGCTGGCAACTGCTCGGCGTTGAACCGTACGGCGGGCTGCTGCTCAACTCGTGGCTCGATCGCGACCTCGGGCTGTCGGGGCGTGTCGCGGTGCGCGAGGCCGACGGCAGCGTCGGTGAACGGCTGTTCGCCGTCGACGAGCCGCTGCTGCGCGTCTCGCAGCTCGCGATCCACCTCGACCGCTCGACCAACGACGCTCTGACGCTCAACAAGCAGCTGCACATGGAACCGTCGTGGGCGCTGTCGCAGGCACCACTGTTCGTCGAGTGGCTCGCCGAGCAGGTTCGCGTCGAACCGGTCGACGTGCTGAGCTGGGACGCGATGACGCACGACGTGCAGCCGGCCGCGCGCACCGGGTTGCACCGCGAGTTCGTCGCGGGCGCCCGGATGGACAACCTCGCGACGAGCTACGCCGCGACGCAGGCTCTCATCGACGCCGTCGAGCGCCCGGCACCCGAAGGTGAGGTGCCGCTCGTGCCGCTCATCGCGCTGTTCGACCACGAGGAGATCGGCTCGATGTCGGAGCGCGGCGCGTTCTCGAACCTGCTGCCGACGATCTTCGAACGCATCATCTCGACGCTCGGCGGCGGGCGTGAGGACGTGCACCGCGCGATGGCGCACACCGTCATCGCCTCGGGCGACATGGCGCACGCGACGCACCCGAACTACGCCGATCGTCACGAACCTGCGCACCACATCGCGATGAACGGCGGGCCGGTGCTGAAGATCAACACGAACCTGCGCTACGCGACGGATTCGGTCGGCGCCGCCCACTTCGCCGCCGCGTGTCGGGAGGCGGGCGTGCCGATGCAGGAGTTCGTCGTGCGCTCTGACCTGCCGTGCGGCTCGACCGTCGGGCCGATGACGGCGGCGCTCACCGGCGCGACGACCGTCGACTTCGGCGCCCCGACACTGTCGATGCACTCGGCGCGCGAACTCGTCGGCGCCGCCGACCAGGCGATGTACGGCGCGGCCCTCGCAGCGTTCCTCGCTCCGGGGCGTGACTGACGGGTCGGCGCCTGGCGCGCACGGCCGCTGAGGTTGCACAAAGGTCCCCAGCTCGAGCCACATCGCCCGAGAACGCGTCAACCGTGACCCGTTCTCGGGCGATGTTCGTGCGGTGACGCCGTACACCGCCGTGAGGTCAACCCTGGGCGGCGTGCTCGTTCAGCCCGGCGAAGATGCCGCACAAGCGCGCGGCGCGCTCGCTCGTGAAGACGTCCTCGAGCCGGATCGGCTCACCGTCGGGGCCGGACAGCGGCACACGCCAGTTCGGGTACTCGTCGGCCGTGCCGGGCTGGTTCTGCACGCGCACGTCGCCGACGGCGTCGACGAGCGCGACGTTGAGCATCCGTGACGGCGTCGTGACGAGGAACGCGTGCAGTGCCTCGACGACCTGTTCGTTCGGCGCGTCGGCGTCATCGAGCAGGCCCTGAGCGACGAGAAACTCGCGCCACCGCCGGCGGTCCGCCTCGTCTCGCGCCAACTCGTCCTCGAGCGAGCCGTCGAGCAGCCCCAGCTCGTGACGCAGCCGCACGTGCGCGGCGTCGAGATAGCCGGCCGTCGGCGGCAGGTCATGCGTCGTCACCGACGCGAGGCACTTCTCGCGCCAATCCTCGGGTGGCAGCGGACGCTGCGCATCCCAGTCCTGTTCGAACCACAGGATCGACGTGCCGTACACGCCGCGCTCGGCGAGGAACGTCTGCACCCACGCCTCGAGCGTGCCGAGATCCTCCCCGACGACGAGCGCACCCGCGCGCTGCGCCTCGAGGACGAGGATGCCGATCATCGCCTCGTGGTCGTACGTCACGTACGTGCCGTCCTTCGGCGTCATGCTCTCCGGCACCCACCACAGGCGGAACAGCCCGAGAATGTGGTCGATGCGCACCCCACCGGCGTGGCGCAGGACGGTGCCGACGATCTCGCGGAAAGGCGCGTACGCCGTCTCGGCGAGACGATCCGGGCGCAGCGGTGGCTGCCCCCAGTCCTGCCCGAGCTGGGTGAACTGATCAGGCGGAGCGCCGACGTGGATGCCCGCCGCGAACGCGTCCTGCAGGGCCCAGGCGTCCGCGCCCGCGGGGTTGACGCCGACGGCGAGGTCGTGGACGACGCCGAGCGCCATGCCCGCGGCGACGGCGTCCGACTGCACGCCGCGCAGCTGCTCGTCGAGGCACCACTGCAACCAGCGGTGGAAGTCGACCTCGTCGGCGTGCTCGGAGCCGAACCGTGAGACGGCGGGCGCCGTCGCGTCCTGATAATCGTGCGGCCAGGTTCGCCAGTCGGTCCCGAAGGTGCGGAACAGCACGCACCATGTCGCGAAACGGGTGAGCTGCTCGCCGCCGGCGCGGCAGTAGGCGTCGAACGCGGCCTGACGCCCCGGCGTGCGCCCGATCTGCCACAGGACTCGCAACGCCTGCTCCTTCGCCCCCCACGCAGCGTCGCGGTCGATGCGGTCGACGTCATCGAGGCGCGCGTGGACATCCCGCGCCAGGTCGTCGATGACCCCGCGGATGTCGGCGGACGCGCTCGCGTACTCCTCGACGTGCTCGACCCGCAGGTAGAGCGGGTTGACGAACCGGCGCGACGTCGGCAGGTACGGCGACGGCTCCATCGGCGCGCTCGGTTGTGCCGCGTGCAGCGGATTGACGAGGACGTAGTCGGCGCCGTGCTCGGCCGCCGACCACACGGCGAGGTCGCGCAGATCAACGAGGTCGCCCACGCCCCATGACCCCTGCGAACGCACCGAATACAGTTGCGTCGCCAGGCCCCACACGCGCTTGTCGCGCATCGTCGCCGGCACCTCGAGCACCCGCGGGGTGACGATGAGGCTTGCGCGCGCACCCGCGGCCCTCATGTCGTGCCCGTCGCCGGCCTCGGTGGACGGGCGATCCTCGCCGTCGACGCGCGTGTCGTCACTGTCGCCGTCGCCCGCAGCAAGGCCAACAGGCGACACGATGACGGTGTGGTACCCCAGCGGCAGGTCGCCGTCCACGCGCGCGACGTGCCGTTCGACGACGCGTCCGTCGACCTCGCGGGTCTCCTGCGCGCGCGACGACACCGTCACCGAGACATGCGTCCCGCGCTCGGTGACGACGTGCACGACCACCTGGTCGCACTCAACGACGTGCACCGGGAACTCGACATCGTCGCCCTCGCGCACGACGACGCACGGCGGCACGACGCGGCGCCACGGTGCGTCCCGACGCGTCTGCAACGCCGAGCGCACGGCGTCGGGCGTCGAAGCGTCGACGTCGAGCGCCGCCAGGACGGCGACGAGCGTGTCAGCCGCGACGTTGACGCGGGCCTTTTTCCAGTCCTCGTACTCGGTCGTGATGCCGTACGCCTCGGCGAGTTCGACGAGGTCGGGCGTGGCTGCGGAGTCGGTCACGGCGGGCGTCCGTTCGTGCGGGGGCAGGTCGCCGTCAGCCTATCGCTGGGCGCAACACACCGTCGGCACCGTCAGCGGCTGCGGTTCACTCGTCCTCGTCGGCCGCCGGCGACGCGGCGGGCTTCACCTGCTCCGGCGTCGTGCGATGGTCGGCGCGCGCGCCGGTGCCGGTGATGCGGTAGACGTCGAACACGCCACTGACCTTGCGCACCGCGCGCATGACGTGGTCGAGGTGGCTCGCATCGCCCATCTCGAACGTGAACTTGCTGATGGCGACGCGGTTGGCTTGCGTCGCCAGGTTCGCCGACAGGATGTTGACGTGCTGGTCGCTCAGCGCGCGCGTGATGTCGGAGAGCAACCCGCTGCGATCGAGCGCCTCGACCTGCAGCTGCACGAGGAAAACGCTCGCCTGTCCGGGCGCCCACGCGACGTCGATGAGCCGCTCGGGCTGGCGACGCAGGTTCTCGATGTTCGTGCAGTCCTCGCGATGCACGGACACGCCCGAGCCCGTCGTGACGAACCCGACGATGTCGTCGCCCGGCACTGGTGTGCAGCAGCGCGCGAGCTTGACCCACACGTCGTCGGTGCCGACGACGGTGACGCCCGGATCGCCCGCACGTGAGCGCGGCGCGGTGCGCGGCGTCGTCGCCTCCGCCATGTCCTCCGTGGCTGCTTCCTCACCGCCGTGCGCCTTGACGAGGGCACGCATGACGGCTTCGGTCGAGACGTGCCCGTCACCGATCGCGGCGTACAGGGCGTCGATGTCGGCGTGGTTCATCCGCGTCGCGACCTCGGTCAACGACTCGTGCGACATGAGGCGCTGCAGGGGCAGACCCTGCTTGCGCAGTGTCTTCGCGAGGGAATCCTTGCCCTTCTCGATGGCCTCCTCGCGGCGTTCCTTCGTGAACCATTGCTTGATCTTGCTCTTGGCACGCGGCGACTTGACGAACGTCAGCCAGTCGCGACTCGGCCCGGCGCCGTCCGCCTTCGAGGTGAGCACCTCGACCGAGTCGCCCGTGACGAGCGTCGTCTCGAGTGGCGCGAGACGCCCGTTGACGCGCGCGCCGATGCAGTGGTGGCCGACCTCGGTGTGCACGGCGTACGCGAAGTCGACGGGCGTCGACCCGGACGGCAACCCGATGACGCCGCCCTTCGGCGTGAAGACGTAGATCTCGCGGCTGCCGACCTCTAAGCGCAACGACTCGAGGAACTCGCCCGGATCCTCCGTCTCGCGCTGCCACTCGAGCAGCTGACGCAGCCACGCCATGTCGTTCGTGCCCGTCGCCGGCGAGGCGCTGACCGTGCCGTCGGCGCTCGTCGCGCCCTTCTTCGCGTCGTCCTTGTACTTCCAGTGCGCGGCGACGCCGTACTCGGCGCGACGGTGCATGTCGTAGGTGCGGATCTGGATCTCGACGGGTTTGCCGCCGGGGCCGATGACCGTCGTGTGCAACGACTGGTACATGTTGAACTTCGGCATCGCGATGTAGTCCTTGAACCGCCCCTGGACGGGCGTCCACCGCGTGTGCAGCGTGCCGAGCACGGCGTAGCAGTCGCGCACCGACTCGACGAGGACGCGCACGGCGACGAGGTCGTAGATGTCCTCGAAGTCGCGGCCGCGGACGATCATCTTCTGGTACACGGAGTAGTAGTGCTTGGGCCGGCCCGTCACCTCACCGGCGATGCGCGCGGCCCTTAGATCGGCCGACACCTGCTCCTTGACGGTGCGCAGGTACGACTCGCGCGCCGGTGAGCGGTCGGCGACGAGGCGGACGATCTCGTCGTAGACCTTGGGATAGAGCGTCGCGAACGACAGATCCTCCAGCTCCCACTTGATCGTGTTCATGCCGAGCCGGTGCGCGAGCGGCGCGTAGATCTCGAGCGTCTCCGTCGCCTTGCGCTGGGCGGACTCGGCGGAGACGTACCGCCACGTGCGCGCGTTGTGCAGGCGGTCGGCGAGCTTGATGACGAGCACGCGGATGTCCTGTGCCATCGCGACGACCATCTTGCGCACCGTCTCAGCCTGCGCGGCGTCGCCGTACGTCACCTTGTCGAGCTTCGTCACACCGTCGACGAGACGCGCGATCTCGGGCCCGAAGTCGTCGGTGAGCTGCTCCAGCGAGTAGTCGGTGTCCTCGACCGTGTCGTGCAGGAGGGCCGCGGCGAGCGTCGGCGGGGTCATGCCGAGCTCGGCGAGGATGGTCGCGACGGCGAGCGGGTGGGTGATGTACGGGTCGCCGCTCTTGCGCACCTGATGACGGTGGCAGCGCTCCGCCACCTCGTAGGCGCGCTCGATCAGCGCGGTGTCGGCCTTCGGGTGCGTCTCACGCACCGTGCGCAGCAGCGGGTCGAGCACGCGGTTCGAGCCCGGACGCGGGCCCCCGAAGCGGACGAGACGGGCGCGCACGCGCGAGGTCGCGTTGGAACCGGACTGCTCAGCCATGCGCCGATCGTAGTGCCCCTGGCGTCAGTTGACGACGAGGCCCGTGTGGAGCTCCCACCGATCAAGCCGTTCGCGGCCGGGCAGGAAGGCCAGTTCGACGAGCACGTCGAGGCACGCCACACGCCCGCCGACCTTCTCGATCAGCTCGCAGGCAGCCACGGCCGTGCCCCCGGTCGCGAGCACGTCGTCGACGACGAGGACGTTCGCACCCGGCGTCACCGCGTCCGTCTGCACCTCGATCGTCGCCGAGCCGTACTCGAGGTCATAGGAGGCGGAGACGACGTCACCGGGCAGCTTGCCCTTCTTGCGGATCGGCACGAAACCGACGCCCATGCGCTGCGCCAGCGGCGCGCCGATGATGAACCCGCGCGCCTCGACGCCCGCGACGACGTCGACGCCGTCATGACGCTCGGCCAGCAGGTCGAGCACCTGCCCGAACGCCGCCGGGTCGGCGAACAGGGGCGTCAGATCCTTGAAGACGACACCGGGGCTCGGGAAGTCGGCGATATCACGCGTGTGGCGGGCGACGACGTCGGCGATGCGCTGCTCGATCATCGCGGCGGCCTCAGTCGTCACGCTTGGCAGCGGGGTGGATGCCGCGCGTGCGCGCCGTCTGCGACGCGCCACCGCCCTGGGAAGGGGCCGGCGCCGTCACGACCCCCGAGGCAGACGCCGCGGTGGCGTGCTCGTCGTCGGTCGTGGCACGCGACTGGTAGCTACCGGCTCGACGCGCGAGCTCCTGGACGCCCTTCTCGCGGCGGCGCAGGTCCGTCAGGGCCGGCGTCGCGATGAAGATCGACGAGAAGGTGCCCACCGCAATACCGATGAACAGGGCGACGGCGATGTCGAGCAGCGTGCTCGGGCCGATGAACAGCGCGCCGACGACGAGGATGGCCGAGATCGGCAGCAACGCCACGACGGAGGTGTTGATCGAGCGCACGAGCGTCTGGTTGACCGCGTAGTTCGCGGCCTGGTCGAAGCTGCGGCGGCCGGTCGCGAACGCCTCGCTCGTGTTCTCGCGCACCTTGTCGAACACGACGACGGTGTCGTAGATCGAGTAGCCGAGGATCGTGAGGAAGCCGATCATCGTCGCCGGCGTCACCTCGAGCCCGGTGAGGGCGTAGATGCCGACCGTGAAGAACAGGTCGTGCAGCAGGGCGATGAGCGCGGCGGCGGCCATCGTCCAGGTGCGGAAGTACAACGCGAGCAGGACGGAGACGAACGCGAGGAAGACGAACAGCGCGACGATCGCCTTGTGCGTCACCGTCTCACCCCACGAGGGGCCGATGAACGAGGACGTGACGTTGCTCGGCGAGACGCCGAACTCCTTCGCGAGGGACGTCTTGACGGCGTCCGTCGCGTCGGCGGTGCCGTCGCCGAGCTTCTCGCTCTGCACGCGGATCGTGTCGGAGCCGAGCTTCGTCACGACGATGTCAGCGTTCGAGCCGGTCGCCGACTGGACGGCCTTCTCGGCGCGCGTGTCGTAGTCGTGCGTGCTCGAGACGCCGGGCACGCGCAGTTCCGAGCCACCGGTGAACTCGAGGCCGAAGTTGAGCCCCCGCCCGAACAGACCGACGGCGGCGAGCGCGAGCAGCAGCGCCGTCAGGGCGTACCAGCGCTTGCGCTTGCCGATGAAGTCGATCTGGCGGCGACCGGTGAACAGATCGTTGCCGAATGTTGCGAGGCTGGCCATCAGGCTGTCTCCTCCTGTGCGGCGGCGCGGCGGCGGTCGGCGATCGTCACGCGACCGCGGCCCGCGTATGCGGCCTGACGGGCGCCCAGACGCGCGGGGTCGAGACCGGAGGCGGGGTGGCCGCCACCGAAGAACTTCGTGCGGGCGAGCAGGGCCAGCACCGGGTGGGTGAAGAACATGACGACGACGATGTCGATGATCGTCGTGAGACCGAGGGTGAACGCGAACGCCTTGACGGTGCTCTCCGACAGCACGTAGAGCACGGCGGCGGCGAGGAAGTTCACCGCGTCCGAGATGATGATGGTGCGCTTCGCGCGCGTCCATCCCGTCTCGACGGCGGCCCGCAATGGCCGCCCGGCGCGCACTTCGTCTCTGACGCGTTCGAAGTACACGATGAACGAGTCGGCCGTGATGCCGATGGCGACGATGAGGCCCGTGACACCCGCCATCGACAGGCGGAAGTTGTTGAGCGAGCCGAGCAGCGTCACGGCGAGGTAGGTCAGCGCCGCGGCGACGAGCAGGCTCGCCACCGTGACGAGGCCGAGCGCGCGGTACTGGATGAGCGAGTACAACACGACGAGGCCGAGGCCGATGGCGCCCGCGATGAGGCCCTTCGTCAGCTGGTCGGAGCCGAGCTGGGGGCTGACCTGGTCGGAGGTGAGCTCCTTGAACGACATCGGCAACGCACCGAACTTCAGCGAGTCGGCGAGTAGCTTGCCGCTCGACTCGGTGAAACCACCGGTGATCTTCGCCTGACCGTCCGTCAGCGGGGCCTGCACGGTCGGCGCCGAGATCGACTGACCGTCGACGACGATGGCGAAGCGGTTGCGGGGCTGCTCGAGCGGCGCGACGCGGCGCGTCACGTTCGCCAGGGCCGTCTTGCCCGAGCCGTTGAGCGACAGGTTGACGGCGACCTCGCCGGTCTGGTTGCCCTGCTGGTTCGTGTCGAGGCCGCTGCTCGCGTCCGTCAGCTGCGAACCCTTGATCTCGACCGGGCCGAGGAGCAGCTTCTCGTTGCCCTCCTTCGCGCACATGACGGTCGGCTTGTTGTCAGGGGCGGCCGCGGCCACCTCCTGGTAGGCCGGGGTGCAGGCGTAGAGCTGCAGCAGCTGGTTGTACGTCGTCGACGGGGTCGCGATACCGGCCTTGACCCAGACCGAGTCGACCTTCTCGTTTCCCCACGCCGGGTCGCTCGCGTTGGCCGGGCCGGCGGTCTTGAATGCGGCCGGCAGTCGGTCCTTCGAACTGGACGACGGTGACGACGAGGCCGAGCTCGACGCAGAACCAGAAGCGGAGGCCGATGAAGACGGTGACGCGGACGCCGAGCCGGAGGCGCCGTTCGAGGGGTTGACGACCTCGGGCAGGCGATACGGCGAGGTACCCGTGGTGCTGCCCTGTGCCGCGGCGATGACTGCGCGGAAGTTGAGCTGCGAGCTGCGCGAGAGCGAGTCGAGCACCTGCTGGCTGGGGTTTCCGGGGATGGAGACGACGATGTCCTTCTCCCCCAGCGTCGTCACCTCCGCCTCGGACGTGCCGGTGGCGTCGACGCGGTTGCGGATGATGTCGACGGCCTGCTTGACCTGGCTCGAGTTGACGCTCTTGCCGCCTGTGACGACCGGTTCGAGGACGACGGTGCGCCCACCTTCGAGGTCGAGCCCCAGCTTCGGTGTCCAATGTCCCGTCGCAGCGATGCCACCGACGAGGACGAGGAACAGGGCGAGAAGCACGGCCAAGCCACGCTTGGGGTTGGTGTGCTTCGGCTTCTTGCGCGCCGCGGGGCGGTTCGCATCGACCGTATAACGGTTCTCGTCGGCGCGCTCGGCGCCTGCGGGCGTGCTCATCGACCCTTCTCCATCTCGTCGGGGGCTGCGGGCAGCAGGGCCCGACGATCGAACCTCACCACGGTGCCGGGGGCGATCTCGAGGTGTCCACTGACGTCGTCGAGTTCGCGCAGTGTGCCGAACAGCCCACTCGTCGTGCGCACCTCGTCACCGACGCGAAGCGCGGCCTGCGCGCGCATCGTCGCCTGGGAGCGCCGACGCTGCGTGAAGAACATCAGCGCGAGCAGGAGGAAGGGCAGCAGCACGAGCAGGATCGGGAAGCCCGAGCTTCCCGCCTGCGACTCGGCGACCAGGTACGGCATGTGGGTCCTCACGTCAGATCTCGAAGCGCCTCGCGCGCTCTCACCGGTGCGCGGTGCGCGGACTCGAGCGGTGGCCGCACCACCCTACCCGGTGAAACGTCCGCCCCCGTCGTCGGTGTCGCGCTGAAATGTCTCGGTGAAGTGCCCGTCCGGCGGGCGCAGCCCGAGGTGCGTCCACGCCCGCGGTGACGCGGCGCGCCCACGCGGCGTGCGGATCATGTAGCCCTCGCGCACGAGATACGGCTCGGCCACCGTCTCGACCGTGTCGGGTTCTTCACCGACGGCGACGGCCAACGTGGACAGCCCGACCGGCCCACCCCCGAAGCGTCGGCACAGGGCTTCGAGCACCGCGCGGTCGAGGCGATCGAGGCCGTCGTCGTCGACGTCGAACAGCTCGAGCGCGGCACGCGCGGACGTCAGGTCGACGACGTGGCGCCCGTGCACCTGCGCGTAGTCACGCACCCGGCGCAGCAGCCGGTTGGCGATGCGCGGCGTGCCGCGGGAGCGGCCGGCGATCTCGGTGATGCCCTCACGCGTCGCGGGTACGCCGAGCAGGTCGGCGTTGCGGGCGAGGATGTCGGCGAGGTCGGCCGCGTCGTAGTAGTCGAGATGGCCGGTGAAGCCGAAGCGGTCGCGCAGTGGCGCCGGCAGCAGACCGGCGCGCGTCGTCGCACCGACGACGGTGAAGCGCGGCAGTTCGAGGGGGATCGCGGTGGCCCCTGGGCCCTTGCCGACGATGACGTCGACCCGGAAGTCCTCCATCGCGAGGTAGAGCATCTCCTCCGCGGGGCGGGCCATGCGGTGGATCTCGTCGAGGAAGAGCACCTCCCCCTCGTTGAGCGAGCTCAGGATGGCGGCCAGGTCACCGGCGTGCTGGATGGCAGGGCCGCTCGTGATGCGGATGGGCGCCTCGAGCTCACTCGCGACGATCATCGCAAGCGACGTCTTGCCCAGACCGGGCGGGCCGGAGAACAGGATGTGGTCGGGCGGCGTCGCTCGGCGCCGGGCCGCCTCGATGACGAGGCTCAACTGCTCGCGCACGCGTGGCTGCCCGGGGAAATCGGCCAGCTTCTTCGGCCGCAGGGCCGCTTCGAGCTGCTGCTCGTCCTCGGTGCCGTTGGGGTCGACGAGGCGCGGCGAGACGTCGGCGCTGTGGTCCTCGAAGTGGGACGGGCTCATCGGCCCAGCTCGCGCAGCGCCAGCCGGAGCACGGTGGGCGTGTTCGCGCCCTCGGCCTCAGGACGGGCAGCCACCTTGGCGACGGCGTCCTCGGCCTGTTTGGCGCTCCAGCCGAGCCCGATGAGCGCCTCGGCGACCTGGTCGTCACCCGCAGTGGCCGGGACGACGGCCTGGGGCGCCGCCTGCCCGCCGTCACCACTGACGGAGACGACCTTGTCCCGCAGTTCGAGGACGATGCGCTCGGCACCCTTCTTGCCGATGCCGGGCACCTTCGTCAGCGCCCTGACGTCGCCGCCCGCGATCGCGGTGGCGAGCTGCTGCGGCGGGTGCACGGCGAGCATCGCGAGGGCGAGACGCGGCCCCACGCCACTGACCGTCTGGACCTGCTCGAACAGGGCCCGTTCGTCGTCGTCGGCGAAGCCGAAGAGTGTCAGCGAATCCTCACGCACGACCAGGGACGTCGCGAGGCGCATCGACTCCCCCGGGCGTGCCGCGGCGGCGGTTGCCGGCGTCGTGTGGACGAGCAGACCCACGCCACCGACCTCGACGACGACGCTGTCGAGACGGGCGGTGAGCACCTCACCGGTGAGGCTGGCGATCATGGGCGAACTCCCCTGTTGGCGGGTCGAGTGGCAGGCGCGCTCTGGGACGCGGCACCGAGGGCGTCACGGTATGTCTTGCTCGCCGAGCGGGAACGTCGCGCCGCGGCAGCCGCAGCCTGCCGGTACGCGACAGCGGCCGGCGCTGTCGACGCTCCGTCAGCGCTCGCACCCCGGCGTGCCAGCCCGCCACCGCGCCAGTGATGACAGATGGCGAGGGCGAGCGCGTCGGCGGCGTCGGCCGGTCTGGGAGCGACCTCGAGGCCGAGGATGCGCGTCACCATCGTCGTCACCTGCGCCTTGTCGGCGCGCCCGTTACCCGTCACCGCCGCCTTGACCTCCGAGGGCGTGTGCAGCCCGAGCGGCAGGCCGCGTTCAGCCGCGGCGAGCATCGGGACGGCCGACGCCTGCGCAGTGCCCATGATCGTCGAGACGTCGTGGCGCGCGAACATCCGCTCGACGGCGACCGCATCGGGTTGGGTGCGCTCGAACACGGCGTCCAGTTCGACGCGCAACTCGTGGAGGCGTTCGTGCAACGGCAGGTCTGCCGAGGTACGGATGACCCCCACCGTCACGATCTGCAACGTCGAGCCCTGGCCCGTCGCGACGACGCCCACGCCGCAGCGCGTCAGACCGGGGTCGACAGCGAGCACCCGCACGTCACACCTCCGGCCTCGACGGGTGCGAACGACGCACCCGATAGAACACTTGTTCGCATCCACCGTACCCGATGCACGCGACGGCCGTGCCCCGCGGGGCACGGCCGTCGATCACTCACGGAACGACCGGGATCAGTCCTCGGCGTCCAGTTCGGCGAGAACCTCATCAGAGACCTGGCCGTTGGCGAAGACGTTCTGCACGTCGTCCGAGTCCTCGAGCGCCTCGATGACGCGGAACATCTTCTTCGCGCCGTCCTTGTCGAGCGGCACCTCCATCGACGGCACGAACGACGCCTCGGCCGAGTCGTAGTCGATGCCGGCGGCCTGCAGCGCCTCACGCACGCCGACGAAGTC
>NZ_DCNR01000029.1:13961-27643 GCF_002322065.1 Dermacoccus sp. UBA1591
TCGAGCACGATCTCGAGCAGCGCGTCCTCCGTCGTGTCGGGCTTGTCGCCCTGCGCCTTCGGGACGATGACGATGCCCTTGCGGTTGAACAGGTAGGCGACCGAACCGGAGTCCGCCATCGAGCCACCGTTCTTCTGCAACGCGGTGCGGACCTCAGCGACGGCGCGGTTCTTGTTGTCCGTCAGGCACTCGATGAGCAGCGCGACGCCACCGGGCGCGTAGCCCTCGTACGTGAGGGCCTGGTACTCAGCGCCACCGGCCTCGGCGCCGGAGCCGCGCTTGACGGCGCGGTCGATGTTGTCGTTGGGCACCGACGACTTCTTCGCCTTCTGGATGGCGTCGTACAGCGTCGGGTTGCCCGTCGGGTCACCGCCGCCGGAGCGGGCCGCGACCTCGATGTTCTTGATCAGCTTCGCGAACAGCTTGCCGCGCTTGGCGTCGATCGCAGCCTTCTTGTGCTTCGTCGTCGCCCACTTGGAGTGACCGCTCATGTCTGCCTCTCGGATGCTCGTGCTGCCGTGCTCGAACACGCCCGATGCGGGGCGCGGGGCGAACGCGACGGCAGATGGGCGCGCTCGCTCGGATCGCGGGCCAGTCTAGCGCCGTCGCGAGCCGCGGCCCCAGTCGTCATCCGCGAGCGTGCTCGACCATGCGCACGAACAGGGCGTGGACGCGCGCGTCGTTCGTCACCTCCGGGTGGAACGACGTGGCGAGCAGATTGCCCTGACGCACGGCGACGACGGCCTCACCGCCCGTCGGCAGCGCGACGCTGGAGAGCACCTCGACGCCAGCGCCGACCTCCTCGACCCAGGGCGCGCGGATGAACACCGCCCGCACCGGGCCGCCGTCCACGCCGTCGACGGTGACGTCCGCCTCGAACGAGGCGACCTGACGACCGAACGCGTTGCGCCGCACCGTGACGTCGAGCCCGCCGAGCGTCTGCTGACCCGCCGTCCCGTCGAGGATCCGATCGGCGAGCAGGATCATGCCGGCGCACGAGCCGTAGGCCGGCATCCCCGCGGCGATGCGTTCGCGCAGCGGTTCGAGGAGGTCCCCCTGAGCGATGAGGCGCATCATGACCGTCGACTCCCCGCCGGGGATGACGAGTGCGTCGACGTTCGCAAGATCCGCGGCACGACGAACGCGCACGGCATGCGCGCCGACGTCCTCCAGCATGCGGACGTGCTCGACGACGTCGCCCTGCACCGCGAGCACCCCGATGACGGTCCGTGGCGTTGATTCCATGCCCGCGACCCTATGACACAGGCGTATCTGCTACCCGTGTGGCGCGCGCAGGGGCGGTGGCCCCATACTTTCCGGGTGAGTACTGAAGCGAGCGTGACGAGCGAGGGCGCGTCCACCCCCGAGTCGAACCCCGGCGGCCATGCCAAGAAGGGCATGGCCGCGCTCATGCTCGGCGCCCTGGGCGTCGTCTTCGGTGATATCGGCACCAGTCCGCTGTACTCGGTGCAGAGCGTCTTCAACGTCGACCACAACGCCGTCGTCGCCAACGAGAGCGACATCTACGGCGTCATCTCCTGGATGTTCTGGGCACTCACCATCATCGTGACGATCAAGTACGTCCTGTTCGTCCTGCGCGCCGACAACGACGGCGAGGGCGGCATCATGGCGCTCGCCGCGCTCGTGCGACAGGGCGTGCCCAAGGGCGGCAAACGCTGGGGCATCGTCATGATCCTCGGTGTCATCGGCGCGTCCCTGTTCTTCGGCGACAGCGTCATCACGCCGGCGATCTCCGTCATGTCGGCCATCGAAGGTCTCGAGACGGTGCATGAAGGGCTCACCGAGTACGTCGTCCCCATCGGCGCGATCGTCATCACAGCGCTGTTCTTCATCCAGCAGAAGGGCACGGACGCCGTCGGCAAGTTCTTCGGCCCCGTCATGATCGTCTGGTTCGTCACCCTCGCCGCGCTCGGCGTCAACCAGATCGTCCGCGACCCGGAGATCTTCCGAGCACTGCTGCCGACGTACGCGGGCAGCTTCGTCATCGGCCACCCCTTCATCGCGTTCGTCGCGGCCGGCTCGATCGTCCTGTGCGTGACGGGCGCCGAGGCACTGTACGCCGACATGGGCCACTTCGGTCGCGCGCCGATCACGCGCGCCTGGTTCGTGCTCGTCTTCCCCGCCCTCATCCTCAACTACATGGGGCAGGGCTCGCTCATCCTCAGCGACCCGAAGAACATCTCCAACCCGTTCTTCCTGCTCGCCCCCGAATGGGCCAAGCTCCCCCTCGTCATCCTCGCGACCGCGGCCACCGTCATCGCCTCGCAGGCCGTCATCTCCGGCGCGTTCTCCGTCGCCCGCCAAGCGGAGCGCTCCGGCTACCTGCCGCGCATGACGGTGCGTCACACCGGCGAGGAGGAAGAGGGCCAGATCTACATCCCCGGCGTCAACTGGGTGCTGTTCATCGGCGTCATAACGCTGCTGCTCGCGTTCCGCAGCTCCGAGAAACTCGCCGTCGCCTACGGCCTCGCCGTGACGGGCACGTTCCTCATGACGACGACACTGTTCCTCGTCTACGCGCAGAGCACGCTCAAGTGGCCCAAGTGGCGCCTCGTCGTCCTCGGCTTCTTCCTCTACCTGTTCGAGGGGATCTTCTTCACCGCCAACGTCGCGAAACTGTTCCACGGCGGTTGGCTGCCCGTCGTCATCGCCTGCGGCATCGGCCTGTCGATGCTGACGTGGCAGAAGGGCCGCGACATCGTCGCGCGCCGCCGCCACGACATCGAAGGCCCCCTCGACGACTTCGTGCGCTCCGCCCGCTGCGGTGACCTGCGCGAGGTCCCCGGCACCGCCGTGTTCCTCCACCCCGACCGGACGACGACGCCGCTCGCCATGCGTGAGAACGCCAACTTCAACCACGTCATCCACGAGAACGTCTTCATCGTGACGACGAAGAGCGCCAACGTGCCGCACATCGCACCGGAGGACACCGTCGTACTGGACCACCTCGGCAACGACTACGACCGCATCACGCACCTGACGCTGCGCTACGGCTTCCAGGACGACCAGGACGTGCCCGCCGCCCTGCGCATCGCCGCCGACCAAGGCGTCGACATCGACCCCGACACCGCCTACTACTTCGTCTCCGAGATCGGCCTCATCGACGCAGGCCGCCCCGGCATGTCCAAGCTCCGCAAACTGCTGTTCATGGCGATGAGCCACAACGCCGCCGTCCCCGCCGACTACTTCCGCCTCCCCAAGGAACGGACGGTGATGATGGGGGCTCAGATCCTTCTCTGATCCGCGAGCGGATCAAAGAAGGATCTGAGCCGTTGTCCCGCGTGCTGTCGCACCGAATGAGAATTGTCCGGGGCGAGCTTGCGAGCCCCGGACACGGCGAACCGGAAGACGAGCCGAGGAATTATCACCAACCCCGTTCGGACAGGCGGTGGGGTTCGGGGATCTCGTCGACGTTGAGGCCGACCATGGCTTCGCCGAGGCCGCGGGAGACCTTGGCAAGGGTGTCGGGGTCGTCGTAGAAGGTGGTGGCCTTGACGATCGCTTCGGCGCGTTGGGCGGGGTTGCCGCTCTTGAAGATGCCGGAGCCGACGAAGACGCCTTCGGCGCCGAGCTGCATCATCATGGCTGCGTCGGCGGGCGTCGCGATGCCGCCTGCGGTGAACAGGACGACGGGCAGCTTGCCCTTCTCGGCGACCTCACGCACGAGGGCGTAGGGAGCCTGCATCTCCTTGGCCGCGACGTAGAGTTCGTCCTCGGCCATCGACGTCAAGCGGCGGATCTCGCCGCGGATCTTGCGCATGTGCGTCGTCGCGTTCGACACGTCGCCGGTGCCCGCTTCACCCTTGGAGCGGATCATCGCGGCGCCCTCGTTGATGCGTCGCAGCGCCTCACCGAGGTTGGTCGCGCCGCACACGAACGGCACGTCGAAGGCCCACTTGTCGATGTGGTTGGCGTAGTCGGCGGGCGAGAGCACCTCCGATTCGTCGATGTAGTCGACGCCGAGCGCCTGCAGCACCTGCGCTTCGACGAAGTGCCCGATGCGCGCCTTCGCCATGACGGGGATCGACACGGCCTCGATGATGCCGTCGATCATGTCGGGATCACTCATGCGCGAGACACCGCCCTGCGCGCGGATGTCGGCGGGCACACGTTCGAGGGCCATGACGGCGACGGCTCCTGCGTCCTCGGCGATCTTCGCCTGCTCGGGGGTGACGACGTCCATGATGACGCCGCCCTTGAGCATGTCGGCCATGCCGCGCTTGACGCGGTCGGTCGCCACGGCGGTGTTCTGTTCGGAGCCTGCAGAGCTCATGTGCTCGTCCCTCTTTCTGATGGGCGCCGCGGATGCGACGCGAGAGCCCACGCTAGCCCCGAGACGGGCATGAAGGAGACAGATGATCGTCGATGGCAGCTACCGGCCACGGCATGATGGGGCCGACGACGCCAGCCCGAACACGGCTGCTCCGGCAGAAATCAGCGCCACGCGTCGGTGCGACCGAGGCCGTGGACGCGGGTGGCAAACGTGACTTCTTCCGGCAGCTGCGTGCGTCCAGCCAGGTGCAACGCCCGGACGATCGCCTTGGCGCGTACGCGACGTACGTCGCGTACGGCCTCGTTGTGGAATCGGTAGGCGAGTTCGACGCGATCGCATGCGTCCGCGAGACGCTGACGGGCCCCGTCGTCACCCTCCGCGGGCGCGCTGCCTGGGACGTCAGGCACGGTGCTGATCGGGCGGCGCCCAGCTGCTTCCGCCCGCGACGCGGCGCCGTCCGTCGCCGACGCGTCACCCACGACGAGCGCAAGCGTCTGCGTCAGCGCCGTCTCGGCCTGCGCACGCTCGACGGGTACGCCGACCTGTTGCACGTCGTCCGTGATGAGGGCGCCGTCGGCGGCCTGCAGCGAATCGGCCGCCGACGAGGCGAGCAGCAGCGCGCTCGCCGGGTCGAGAGCGGTGGCCTGCGCGTACTCGGCCGCGGCCTCGGCGCGGCGCACGAGCTGCGCGTCGAGCGAGGCCAGCGACCCCTCGACGCGAGCGTGCAGCCGGTCGAGGCGCGCTGCGGTGTAGCTGAGATACCAGGCGAGCCCGAGCAACAGCGCGACGACGACGGCGACGTCGGCCCACACGCCGCTCATGATCGGCGTCCCGCCACCGCAGCGGCCGCGGCATGCGAACTGCGGACCGTCTCGTACGCGGAGACGACCTGCTGCCCGACGGCCGACCAGTCGTACAGCCGCGCGCGCTCTCTCCCGGCCCGGGACAGGGCGTCACGCGCCCCGCGGTCAGCGAGCACCCCCGTCACCGCATGCGCCAGCGCCGCCGCGTCGCCGGTGTCGAAGAGGACGCCGCAGCGGCCGTCGTCGAGCACGCGCGCGAAGGCCTCCAGATCGCTGGCGACGACGGGGGCGCCGGCGCTCATCGCCTCGATGAGGATGATCCCGAAGCTCTCGCCACCGGTGTTGGGCGCGACGTACGCGTCGCACGACGCCAGCAACGACGCCTTCTCGCCGTCGCTGAGCAACCCGAGGAACTCGACGTGGCCCTCAGCCGAGGCGGGCACCTCCCGCCGCGCCGCGGCGACGTCACCCGGCCCGGCGACGAGGACGCGCACCCCGGGGTGCGCCGGGGCGATGAGCGGGACGGCGTCGAGCAGGACGCGCAGGCCCTTGCGCGGCTCTCCCATGCGTCCGAGAAAGGCAATCGTCGGGCGCTCGTCCCCATCCTGCCAGCGCGCCTCGGGGCGAACCGTCGCGAACCGGTCGACGTAGACGCCGTTCGGCACGAGCGCGGCGTCACCGCCGAGATGGCGCGCGACGGTGTCCCGCGCGGCGCGCGAGACGGCGATGCGCCCGGTGATCTTCTCCAGCGCCGGGCGCAGGAACGGTTGGGCGAGCTGCAGCGCGCGCGAGCGCTCGATCGAGGTGTGGAACGTCGCGACGACCGGCCCGTCGTACGTGCGCAGCGCGAGCAGCGACACGCTCGGCGTCATCGGTTCGTGGACGTGCAGGACGTCGAAGTCGCCGCGCTCCACCCAGCGCGCCGTCCGGCTCGCCGCGACCGGACCGAACGCCAGGCGCGCGACGGAACCGTTGTAGCGGATCGGCATCGCTCCCCCGGCGCTCGTCACGTACGGCGCACCCGCGTCGTCACCGTCGCTCGGCGCGAGGACGCTGACCTCGTGCCCTTCTGCGAGCAGGTACGTCGCGAGGTCGCGCACGTGCAGCTGCACACCGCCGGGCACGTCGAACGAGTACGGGCTGACGAGGCCGATCCGCACCGCTCAGCCCCAGCGCGCGTCGAGGTCGCGGACGAACACGCGCTGCATCATGTGCCAGTCCTGCGTGTGCTCGCGGATGGCGCCGCCGAGCGCGTCGGCGCACGCCTGGACTGCGGCCTGCACGTCGGCGCGGGCATCATCGGTGTGGGCGATGTCGACCGCCGGGTGGAAGCGGATGTCGATGCCCCAGCCGCTGCCGCCGTCGCGCCGGCGGTAGGTGATCGTGATCGGCACGAGTGCCGCACCGGTGCGTCGGGCGATGACGGCGGGGCCGGCAGCGAGGCGGGCCGGCTCGCCGCACAGGTCGACGGTGACGCCGCGGCTCGTGAGGTCGCGATCCGACAGCAGCGGCGCGAACGCACCCGGTTCGCGCACGAGCGTCTCGACCTGGCCGAGGACGTTCTCGCCCTTGGTCAGCGGGATGATCGTCATGCCCAGCTCTTCGCGGAAGTGCAGGAACGCGCGGAGGAGAGCGTCGGGCTCGAGTCGCTCGGCGACCGTCGTCACGTGCGCGAGCTGTGTCGCCGACCAGGCGCCCGCGAGATCCCAGTTGCCGAGGTGGCCGAGGTAGGCGACGACGCTGCGTCCATCGGCGAGCATGCTGCGGGTCGCCTCGAGTTCACCCGAGGTGGTCACCCTCTCGGCGATCTGCTCGCGTGTCAGCGACGGCAGTCGGAACGCCTCGCACCAGTAGCGCAGGTACGAGCGCACGCCGGCGGCGACGAGCGCGTCGAGGGCTGCGTCGTCGAGTTCGGGGCGCGCGATCGCGTAGTTGGAGCGCATCCGCGCGACGCTCGGGCCGCCGCGGCGCGTCGTGACGTCCGCGATGACGTCGAAGAGGCGGTGGGCGGCGCGCTCGGGCAGCGCCCGCACGCCCCACCAGGCGCCCTTGAACGCTGCGACGGTGACGGCGTCGCGGGCGCGCGTCGTCAACCCCTCGGCGGCCACGCGCTCAGCCCTCGAACGGCTTGGCGAGGGCCTGCTTCCGCACCATGAGCATGCGCTGCACGACCGTGATGAACGATGCGACGGCGAGCAGCGTGAGCACGACGGTCAGCACGATCTCGGGCAGGAACCAGCCGACGAGGCCGGTCGTGACGAGCACGGCGACGAGACGGTCGGCGCGCTCGGCGATGCCGACGTTCGCCTGCATGCCGAGACCCTCGGCCCGGGCCTTGGCGTAGGAGACGACCGAGCCGAGCACGAGGCACGCGAGCGCGAGGCACGCCATGAGGAAGTTGTCGCCCTTGCCCGCGTAGTACAGGACGAGGCCGCCGAAGATCGCGGCGTCACCGACGCGGTCGAGCGTCGAGTCGAGGTAGGCACCCCACGTCGACGAGCGGCCCGACAGGCGCGCCATGTTGCCGTCGAGCATGTCCGAGAAGACGAAGACGGTGATGAACAACGTGCCGACGAGGAAGTCGCCGCGCGGATAGAACCACAGTGCACCGAACGCGACACCGACGGTGCCCACGATCGTCACGACGTCGGGGCTGATGCCGAGACGCAGCAGGAGCTGGGCGATGGGCCGGAAGATGGCGGAGAAAAACGCGCGCGCGTACTTGTTGAGCATGGTGGTTCAACTGTAGCGGTTCGATATACCCGTTCGAGGCAGCGCACTGCCCGTGGTGCCCGGTGTCAGTCGTTCGGCCAGTTCGCGACGATGCGCTGACGGCTGTCCTCGAGCAGCACCGGCAGCGCCTTGGTGCGCCCGATGATCGGCATGAAGTTCATGTCGCCACCCCAGCGCGGCACGATGTGCTGATGCAGGTGCGCGGCGACGCCGGCACCTGCGACGTCACCCTGGTTCATCCCGAGGTTGAACCCGCCCGGGTTCGACGCGGCCTTGAGGGCACGCACCCCGGCCTTCGTCAGCTTCGTGAACTCCTCGGTCTCGTCGTCGGTGAGGTCGATGTACGAGGCGACGTGACGGTACGGGCACACGAGCAGGTGGCCCGGGTTGTACGGGAACAGGTTCATCACGACGAAACAGTGCTCACCACGGTGGACGATGAGGCCGTCGGCGTCGGTCTTCGTAGGCGACGCGCAGAACGGGCAGCCGTGGCCGGCGTCCTTTGTCGGACGCTCGCCCTCGATGTACGCCATGCGGTGCGGCGTCCACAGCCGCCCGAACCCGTCGGCCTCGCCCGCGAAGGCGCCGGCTTGCTCGATGAGGATGTCGTCCTGCGAATCAGTGTTGAACTCGTCGACCATGGCCCGATCCTAGAGCCCCGCCTGCCTCGACGCAGCGGCCGCGGGTGGGCTCGCGCGCACCATGCACCCCGGGTGAGCGGTCTCAGACCGCCGCGATCTCGCGCAGACGCGCCGGGACAATGGTTCGGTCGGCTTCCCCCGCGTGCGCGACGTCGCCGACACGGCCCGCCAACGTCCGCGCGACCTCGGCCGCGTCGCCGTCACCGACGACGGCGACGATGCTCGCCAGCCCGGCGAGGCCCGTGACGGCGTCCTCGAGGTCGAGCCAGTCGTCGTCATCGAGGCCGGCCGCCGCCCCCGGCCATGCGACCGAGGCGGCCATGACGCCGTCACGAGCCCACTGCTCGACAGCGTCGCGCGCGAGGGCGCCGTCAGCACCGAGGTGCAGGACGACGGCGTTCGCGACCGGTTTGGACGGGCAGGCGATGCAGCGCTCGCGCTGATCGAGCGCCCAGATGACGTCGTCGCTCATGACGCACGCTCCGCATCGCGGCGGGCGTCGAGGCCGAACGGCGCCACACGCTGCATGTGACGTTCGTCCGGCGGGCCGAAGCCGGCCCGTTCGTACAGCCTGCGGGCACGCGGACGGGCGTTGAGCATCATTCGCGCGACGTCGTGCGCGTCGGCCCAGGCGTCGACGATCCGCAGCATCCGCTCGGCCAGGCCCTGGCCGCGCGCCGACGGCGTGACGAAGACGACCGCGATGTAGAGCGACGGCTGCGCCGGCCGAGCCAGCGCCGGGGGCCGGTGCACGAGCGACGTCTGCACCATGCCGAGAGCCGTCCCGTCAGCACTCGAGGCGAGCCACGTCGGCAGATCGCCGTAGTGCGCGAGCCAGTGATCGGCATACTCGGTGATGAAGCCGGAGCGGTTGCTCTCCCCCGCCTCGAGGTCCATCTGCAGACGCAGCGCCGCGCAGGCGAACGCGTCTTCGCGGCGCGCGCGGACGATCGTCGGTGTCATGGCAACAGTCAAGCACGGCATGAGGGTCGTCGCCCGTAGGCGCGTCGCGTCAGCACGGGGCCGCGACCGGAATGTGAGACAGCATTCCCGCCTGATGACACCACCCGGCCTAGAGTGGCCGCAGGTCACGAGCGCCAGCGTCAAACCCCGGTTTGCTGGCCGGCAACCCTCCCACCGCGGCGGGGTGCTCCGGGTGACGACCTGGCCCGGCGCCGAGCGCGTCCGGGCAAGCGCGGAGGGATTCCCCTTCGGGCACCACACGTACGGTGCGCCGCCCGTGCGTCCACGCACTCCTCAAGAGGGACATCATCATGAGCTCCGAGAACTGGGCCTTCGAGACCAAGCAGATCCACGTCGGCCAGAACGTCGACGGCGACACCGGCGCCCGGGCGCTGCCGATCTACCAGACGACGTCGTTCGTCTTCGACTCCGCCGAGACCGCGGCCAACCGCTTCGGCCTGTCGGATCTCGGCCCCATCTACACACGCATCGGTAACCCGACGGCGCAGGCGGTCGAAGACCGCATCGCCGCGCTGGAGGGCGGCGTCGGCGCGTTGCTGCTCGCGTCGGGTCAGGCGGCGACGACGTTCGCCATCCTCAACGTCGCGCAGGCCGGCGACCACATCGTCGCCTCGTCCGCGCTGTACGGCGGCACGTACAACCTGCTGAAGTACACGCTCAAGCGACTCGGCGTCGAGACGACGTTCATCGACAACATCAACGATCTCGACGAGTGGCGCGGCGCCATCCGCGACAACACGAAGCTGCTGTTCGGCGAGACGCTGAGCAACCCCGACCAGAAGGTGCTCGACGTGCGCGGCCTCGCCGACATCGCGCATGACGCCGGGGTGCCGCTGTTCGTCGACAACACCGTCGCGACGCCGTACCTGCTGCGCCCGATCGAGCATGGCGCGGACGTCGTCATCCACTCCGCGACGAAGTACCTCGGGGGGCACGGGACGTCGATCGCCGGCGTGCTCGTCGACGCCGGGACGTTCGACTACGCCGCCGACCCGGCGAAGTTCCCGCAGTTCAACGAGCCGTCGGAGAGCTACCACGGTCTCGTGTTCGCCCGCGACCTCGGCGTCGGATCGCCGCTCGGCGCGAACCTCGCCTTCATCCTCAAGGCGCGCGTCGAACTGCTGCGCGACCTCGGCGCGGCCGTCTCCCCGTTCAACGCGTTCCTCATCGCGCAAGGCCTCGAGACGTTGTCGCTGCGTGTGGAGCGACACGTGGAGAACGCGAAGAAGGTCGTCGAGTTCCTGAAGTCGCAGCCGCAGGTCGAGAAGTTGTTCTACGCCTCCGACCCGTCGAGCCCCTACAAGGAACTCGCCGACCGCTACCTGCCCGCCGGCTCCGGCGCCGTGCTGTCGTTCGAGATCGCCGGCGGCGTCGAGGCGGGCAAGAAGTTCGTCGACGCTCTCGAACTGCACTCGCACGTCGCGAACATCGGTGACGTCCGTTCCCTCGCCATCCATCCTGCGTCGACGACGCACTCCCAGGGCAGCGACGAGGACCGCCGCGGCGCCGGCGTGACGCCCGGACTCGTGCGGTTGAGCGTCGGCATCGAGAACTCCGCCGACATCATCGCCGACCTCGAGAAGGGCTTCGCTGCAGCGAAGTGACCGTGCGCTGAGGTGGGTCCCCGCGACGGGTGACGCAACCGGGTTCCCTACCCCGAGCGTGGTCACCCGGCCGTGTCGAACGCCGGCCCTCGGGTGCACATGCCAACACACGAGCGCGCCCCCGAACCGCGAGGTTCGGGGGCGCGCGTCGTCGTCGAGGCAGACGTCAGCCGGCCGTCGGGTCGGTGTTCTGACGTTCGGTGATGACGCGGGTGATCTCGGCGATCGCGTCGGCCACCGGCACGCCGTTCTTCTGCGACCCGTCGCGGAAACGGAACGAGACGGCGCCGTTGTCGCGGTCCTCTTCACCGGCGATCAGGATGAACGGCGCCTTCGACTTGGACGCGTTGCGGATCTTCTTCGGGAAGCGGTCGTCGCTCATGTCGACCTCGACACGCACGCCGGCTTCGCGCAGCTTCATCGCGACGTCCTGTAGGTAGTCGTAGTACTCCTCCGCGACGGGCACGGCGAGCACCTGAACCGGCGCGAGCCACGCCGGGAACGCGCCCGCGTAGTGCTCGACGAGCACGCCGAGGAAGCGTTCGATCGAGCCGAACTTCGCCGAGTGGACCATGACGGGCTGCTGACGCGAGCCGTCCGCCGCCTGGTACTCGAGGCCGAAACGAGCGGGCTGGTTGAAGTCGTACTGGATCGTCGACATCTGCCAGGTACGGCCGATGGCGTCGCGCGCCTGCACGGAGATCTTCGGGCCGTAGAACGCGGCACCGCCCGGGTCCGGCACGAGCTCGAGGCCGGACTCGAGCGCGACGTCCGACAGCACCTTCGTCGCGATGTCCCACTGTTCGTCGGTGCCGATGAACTTGTCCTTCTTGTCCCCGTCGACGTCGCGCGTCGAGAGCTCGAGGTAGAAGTCGTTCATGCCGAAGTCGCGCAGTAGGCCGAGGATGAAGTCGAGCAGGTGCTTGATCTCTCCCGGCGCCTGTTCGGGCGTGACGTAGCTGTGCGAGTCGTCCTGGGTGATCATGCGCACGCGCGTCAGACCGGAGAGCACGCCCGACTTCTCGTCGCGGTACACCGTGCCGAACTCGAAGAAGCGCAGCGGCAGCTCACGGTAGGAGCGCCCACGCGAACGGAAGATCTCGTTGTGCATCGGGCAGTTCATCGCCTTGAGGCGGTAGTTCTGCCCGTCGACGTCGAGGGGCGGGAACATCCCGTCCGCGTAGTACGGCAGGTGACCCGAGGTGTAGAAGAGGTCTTCCTTCGCAATGTGCGGCGTGCCGACGTAGGAGAAGCCCTCCTCGATGTGACGGCGGCGGACGTAGTCCTCCATCTCACGCTTGATGATGCCGCCCTTGGGGTGGAACACCGGCAGGCCGGGGCCGATGTTCTCGGGGAAGCTGAACAGGTCGAGCTCGGCGCCGAGCTTGCGGTGGTCGCGCTTCTCGGCCTCGGCGAGGCGCTCGAGGTAGGCCTTCAGCTCGTCCTTCGTCGGCCACGCAGTGCCGTAGATGCGCTGCAGCTGCGGGTTCTTCTCGCTGCCGCGCCAGTATGCGGCGGCCGAACGCATGAGCTTGAACGCGTTGCCGAGCACCTTCGTCGACGGCACGTGCGGGCCGCGGCACAGGTCGCCCCAGGCGACGGTGCCGTCGCGGCGGACGTTGTCGTAGATCGTCAGCTCACCGCCACCGACCTCGGCCTCCGCGCCCTCGGCCGCATTCGCAGCGTTGCCCTTGAGGCCGATGAGCTCGCACTTGTAGGGCTCGTGCGCGAGTTCTTCGAGGCCCTCGGCGTCGGTGATGACGCGGCGGTTGAACGTCTGGCCCTCGTTGACGATCCTCTGCATCGCCTTCTCGAGCTTCTTGAGGTCGTCGGGCGTGAACGCCTCGGCGACGTCGAAGTCGTAGTAGAAACCGTCGGTGACGGGCGGGCCGATGCCGAGCTTCGCGCTCGGGTTGATCTGCTGCACCGCCTGCGCGAGCACGTGGGCCGCGGAGTGACGCAGGACGGCGAGGCCCTCCGGGTCCTGAGCGGTGACGGGCTCGACGGACGCGCCGTCCGGGATCTCGCGGAACAGGTCGCGCAGTTCACCGTCGATGCGCATGACGAGGACGGCCTTGTCGCCGCCGAACAGGTCCGTGCCCGTCGTGCCCTGCTCGACCTCGCGTGGTTCGCCGTTGACGGTCAGGGTGATGTTCTCGGACACGGCTGTGCTCCTTGTTCGTGACGTGCAGACTCGGCCGCACACGTACGAATGGCACGGCCCGTGCGGCCAAGGCTACCGGGTGCCCCCGACCACCCCACGTCGAGCCGCCGGCACCACCCAGGCGTGACGTTGGTCGCCCGCGGTGATGCGAGGCGGCCGTTGCTGAGGAGCTCCTACGAATGTGGACGTAGATCGCCGATGTGGACGAAAATCGCAGGTGGGTCAGGGGCCCGTACTCATCTGCGATTTGCGTCCACATTCGCGATTCCTCTACACCTCGGCGAGCGGCGTCCACACTCGCGAGGTTCGGCCGCCATTACCAACCTGGGTGACGGTCGTCGACGGCGCCGTGTCCAGCCGACGACCACATTGCCGTCCGGACGCGACGAGGCCGCCCACCATCCAGTGGGCGGCCTCCTCGATCGCGCCGAGCGTGCAACCTTCCTCGACCGATGCCGA
>NZ_DCNR01000029.1:27848-55685 GCF_002322065.1 Dermacoccus sp. UBA1591
TGGTCGATCGGCGCCGACGTCTCGGCAGGTCAGTCGGTGCCGAACTCCATCGCCGCTTCGTCGAGTGCGAGAGCGTCGGCGTCGACGTTCGGGTTCGACGCGATCTGCTGCGCGCCACCGGGCTCGAGCTGGCCGACGAGGTCGGTCTGCGCCTTGCCCAGCCCGCCGTGTGCGGCGTAGAACTCGAGCTTGCCACGCGTGTCGGCGATGTCGAGGTTGCGCATCGTCAGCTGCCCGATGCGGTCGACGGGGCCGAATGCGGCGTTCTCGGTGCGCTCCATGGACAGCTTGTCGGGGTGGTAGGAGAAGTTGTCGCCCTGGGTATCGACGATCGAGTAGTCCTCGCCTCGACGAAGGCGCAGCGTCACCTCACCCGTGACGGCGGACGCCACCCAGCGCAGCAGACCCTCGCGGATCATGAGCGACTGCGGGTCGAACCAGCGTCCTTCGTACAGCAGCCGCCCGAGGCGCCGTCCGTCGTTGTGGTACGCGGCGATGGTGTCCTCGTTGTGGACGGCGTTGAGCAGCCGTTCGTAGGCGATGAACAGCAGCGCCATGCCGGGCGCCTCGTAGATGCCGCGCGACTTGGCCTCGATGATGCGGTTCTCGATCTGGTCGCTCATGCCGAGCCCGTGGCGTCCGCCGACGGCGTTGGCCTCCTGGAACAGGGCGACGACGTCGCCGCCGAAGTCGTCACCGTTGATCGCGACGGGCAGACCCGATTCGAAGCGGATGACGACGTCCTCGGTGTCGATCTTCACCGCGTCGTCCCAGTACGCGACACCCATGATCGGCTTGACGATCTCCATCGACTCGTCGAGGTGCTCGAGCGTCTTCGCCTCGTGCGTCGCGCCGAGGATGTTGGCGTCCGTCGAGTAGGCCTTCTCGGCCGAGTCGCGGTAGGGCAGATCGTGCGCCGTCAGCCATTCGGACATCTCCTGGCGCCCACCCAGTTCGCTGACGAAGTCGGCGTCGAGCCACGGCTTGTAGATGCGCAGGCCCGGGTTGGCGAGCAGACCGTAGCGGTAGAAACGCTCGATGTCGTTGCCCTTGAACGTCGAGCCGTCGCCCCAGATCGACACGCCGTCGGCCTGCATGGCGCGCACGAGCAGCGTGCCCGTGACGGCGCGACCCAGCGGCGTCGTGTTGAAGTACGTGCGCCCGCCGGAGCGGATGTGGAACGCGCCGCACGCAATGGCGGCGAGACCCTCCTCGACGAGCGCCTTCTTGCAGTCGACAAGACGCGACAGTTCGGCGCCGTACTGGCCGGCACGGCCCGGGATGCCTTCGATGTCGTCCTCGTCGTACTGGCCGAGGTCGGCGGTGTAGGTGCAGGGGACGGCGCCCTTGTCGCGCATCCAGGCGACGGCCACGGAGGTGTCGAGGCCACCGGAGAAGGCGATGCCGACGCGTTCGCCGACGGGCAGGGAAGTCAAGACCTTGGACATGCCTTCAGAATACCCCGACTGAGTAGTTATGCCAAAACAGTGCATAACTACTCAGTCGGCAGGCCTGGGGAGGCGGGACGACGCGCCGGCGCCCCGCAGCGCGAGCCTGGCACCCACGTGTGCACCGACCCGACTACCCGACCTAGGCGCGCCATCGATCGCTCAGCCGCCGATGGCGCTCATCGGCCGCGGCGGCTGGAGGAATCCGGGTTCGTCGATGCCGTGGCCGGGTTGCTTGCCGGCGAGGCAGGCTCGGATGCGGGCGCGGACATCGGCGTCCGTGCCAGCGCTGCGCAGCACCGAGCGCACGTCGGTCTCGCCGCGCGCGAACAGGCACGAGCGCAGCTGGCCGTCGGAGGTGAGCCGCAGCCGGTCGCACGCGCCGCAGAACGGCATCGTCACGCTCGCAATGATGCCGACGCGGCCCGGGCCTCCGTCGACCTCGTACAGCTCGGCCGGGGCGGCGCCGCGTCCGGGCAGCGCGTCCAGTGAGTGCGTGCGACGCAGCAGGGCGAGCGTCTCGGCAGCCGTCACCATCTCGGCGCGGTTCCACACGTGCCCGCCGTCGAGCGGCATCTGTTCGATGAAACGCAGTTCGTGCCCCTCAGCGAGGGCCCAGTCGAGCAGTGCAGGCGCCTCGTCGTCGTTGACACCGCGCAGCAGCACCGTGTTGATCTTGATCGGCGCGAAACCGGCGCAGCGCGCCGCGTCGAGACCGGTCATGACGTCGTCGAGTCGATCCCGACGGGTCATGGTCGCGAAACGCGAGGGCGAGAGCGTGTCGAGGCTGACGTTGAGTCGCGCCAGGCCCGCGTCGCGCAACGGTTTCGCCAACTGCGCGAGCCGAACGGCGTTCGTCGTCATCGACAACTCGGGGCGCCCGCCCGGCCCCTCGAGTGCCGCCAGGCGTTCGACGAGGTCGACGATGTCGGGGCGCAGCAGCGGTTCGCCGCCCGTGAGGCGGATCTCGTCGATGCCGGCCTCGACGGCGATGCGAGCCACCGTGACGATCTCGTCGCTCGCCAACAACGAGTCGCGCGGCGCGAGCGGCACACCCTCGGCAGGCATGCAGTAGGTGCAACGCAGATTGCACTTGTCGGTCAGCGAGATGCGCAGGTCACGATGCACCCGCCCGAACGAGTCGACGAGCGGACCGTCATCCGAAACGCCTGCAGCGGTGGAGAGTTCGCCGCGCAGGGCACGGCGCACGCGGGGTGTCGGCAGGTCGATCATGACGGCAGCCCGGACCACACCGCGCTGCCGTCGCGCAGGTGTTGCTGCTTCCACAGCGGGACGTCGTGCTTGATGCGGTCGACCAGTTCGCCGCACACCGTGAACGCCAGGGCACGATGCGGCGAGCTGACGGCGGCGACGATGGCGCTCTCCCCCACCGCGACGCGTCCGATGCGGTGGCTGACGGCCACGCGTGTCTCACCGTACGGATCCAGCTGCGTGACGACGGCCTCCGCCACCTCGCGCAACGTCGCCGCGGCGCTCGGGTGCGCGGTGTAATCGAGCGCGACGACCTCGCCGTCAGCCTCCGGGTCGTGGTTGCGCACCGTCCCGACGAACGTCACGCACGCGCCCTGACGTGCGTCGTCGACGGCGCGCACGTGGGCGTCGACGTCGAGGGGCGAGTCGGTGACGGCGGCGAGCAGGACGGGCATGGGCGCTCCTTCCATCGGCGGCCCAGCGGTGTCCGCGGGACGCAAAAAACGCGGAATCCGATGATTCCGCGTCCTGATGGTGGATGTAAAGGGACTCGAACCCCTGACCTCTCGCGTGTGAAGCGAACGCTCTAACCAACTGAGCTATACATCCGTGTGGTGCGCGGGAAACACTAGCCCACGGCGTCGATGAACACCAAACGGGCCGGCGCGTCAGCCGCCGAGCCCCGGCACGTCGTCGAGCCAGTTCTCGGCGAAGTCCGGCAACCATCCCGGCACCCCGGACACCGCGAACATCGCCCAGAAGATCGCGACGACGAGCGCGAACGTCGCGAGACCGGCCAGCGCCTGCGCCCACCAGCCCTTGCGTTCGAGCCAGTCCCACCACGCTTGCACCTTCGCGCGTACCCAGCCGAGCAGCCGCTGCGCGCGCTCGAACTCGCTCGCCCAGATGCCGAGGCCGAGGAAGATGACGAGCCAGCCCGGCCCCGGAAACGGCAGCAGCACGATGCCCACGATGACGACGATTGCGCCGAGCACACCGACGCCGATGCGGTACAGTCGCGCGCTCTTCGGGTTGGCGCGGATGCGTCGACGCCACTCCCAGTCGTGCTCCTCGCCCTGCCCGGGCTCTCGAGAATCGCGGGAATCAGCGTCGCGGGCGGAGGTCGTCGAGCTCATGACAGCCAAGCCTAACGGGGGGGCGCCTGAGCCGACCATTCCAACGCCGCGCGCGGGAGACTTCACGGCCGGGCGTGAACCGACGTCAACCCACATCAACCGCCACGACATCGCGCCGTCCCGTGTCGAGGGGACCCCGCGCCGAGGCACACCCGACGGGAACCCGCCGTCAGCCGAGCAGCTCGCCCTGACGCTCGGCGAAGATCGCCGCGATGCGCGAGGTCATGGGTCCGGGGGTGCCCTCGTCGCACAGCGCCCGGTCGTTGATGGCGTGCACGCCCTGCACGTCGCGTGTCGAGGAGGTGACGAACGCCTCGTCGCATTCGTCGAGCACGTCGAAGCTCAGGTGTTCCTCGGCGATCTCGACGCCGGCCTCGCGCGCCCACTCGATCGTCAGCGCGCGCGTGATGCCGGCGAGCGGGCCGTCCTCGAGCGGCGGCGTGACGACGCGCTCACCGAGCACGACGAAGATGTTCGACCCGGTGCCCTCGCACAGGTTGCCGAGCGTGTTCGAGAAGATCGCCTCGCTCGCGCCGGCCTCCTTGGCCGCGGCGAGCGCGACGACGTTCTCCGCGTACGACGTCGTCTTCAACCCGGCGACGGCCGAGTTCTCATTGCGCGTCCAGCGCACCGTCGCGACCTTCGTCGTCGGCGCGGGTCGCGGCACGGCGCCCGCCGTCACGATGTACGTCTGCGGGGCGTCGCCGCGATCCTAACCAAGTGGGCCGACGCCGCCGGTCACGGTGTAGCGCAGGCGCCCGAAGTCGATGTGCTCACCCTCGAGCACGGCCTTGACGCCCTCGTCGATGCGGTCGCGATCGAGCTTCGGCAGGCCGAGGCCGGCGAGGCTGCGATCCATCCGATCATGATGACGCGACAACGCGAACACGCGGCCGCCGTCGATCTTGGCGGTCTCGAACACGCCGTCGCCGACGGTGATGCCGTGGTCGATCGGTGAGATGGCCGCGCCCTCGTCGACGCGGCGACCGTCGACCCAGATCCGGATGCTCATGGTGTCTCCTCCAGTGCCGCGCCCCGCGCGATGGCGAGCAGGCGATGTGCCTTCAGTTCGGTCTCATCCCATTTTGCCGTAGGCACCGAATCCCACGTGATCCCGGCGCCCACCCCGAAGTGGGTCGACGGAGACGATATCCCGTGCCCGTTCGCGGCCGCAGCCCCACCCCCGGCGGGTTTCTGCCAGAACGTACGGATGCCGACGGCCAGCTCCGCGGCGCCCCGATCGGCGTCGATCCACCCGATGGCGCCGCAGTACGGCCCGCGCGCCCCCACCTCGAGTGATTCGATGACGTCGAGAGCCCGCCGTTTCGGGGTGCCCGACACCGAGCCGGGCGGCCCCGTCGCGCTGAGCAGCCGCGCCCACGTCACGCCGTCACAGACCTCGCCCCACACCGTCGAGACGAGGTGGACGAGGCCGGGGTGCTGTTGCATCTCGAGCAGCGGATCGACGCGCACCGAGCCGGGCACACAGACACGTTGCAGGTCGTTGCGCACGAGGTCGGTGATCATGACGTTCTCCGTCACGTCCTTCGCGAGCATCGTCTCCGGACACGTCGACGTGCCCTTGATCGGCGCGGAACTGATGACGGCGCCCTCGCGCGCGAGGTACATCTCCGGCGAGGCGCTGACGATCTGCGGCAGGCCCGCGATGTCGATACGCGCGGCGTGACGCGCCGGGTTGTGGGCGAGCACGCCGCGGAACAGGACGTCGAGGTCGAGCGCGGCGTCCGTCGTCAGCGTCCGACAGAGGTTGACCTGGTACACGTCGCCTGCCGCGATGTGCTCGCGGATCCGTTCGACGCCGTCGCAGTAGGCGTCGCGCGACAGCGACGATCGCCATTCGACGTGACATTCCGCGGGCCTTGACGCCGGCTCGGCCAGGGCCGCACTCCCCCGCCACGGCTGCCTCGGGTGCCGCACCACCGATCGCATGCGCGCGGCCAGCAGCTCGCCCTCGAACGTCTGCACGACGACGTGGAAACCGTGCTCGAGATCGTCGGGATCCGACGTCACCGCCTCGACGTCCCACGCCGTGACGTCGCGAAAGAGCGCACGATCCGTGCTGGCGGCGAGAGCGTCGATCACGAGAGGCCACAGTAGTCCGGCCGCGTCCCGCGCAGGCGGATGCGCCGCAGCGGATGAGCCCGGCCACGTGGCGACCTACCGAGGACGCACGCCGTCGCGCGCTGCCCGGACGCGGGTCACGGTCACGGATTCGCGGCGAGGAAAACGTACGCGAACAGCAGCACCAGCAGGATCCACCCGGAGAACCGCGTCGCGCGGCCCTGGACGATCGTCAGGATGCCGACGACGAGGCTGAGCACGAGCAGCACGATGTGCATGCTGCCGAGGCCCAGTTCGAGCGGTGACGACAAGAACGGCGACAGCGCCGCGAGCGTCGGGATCGTCAGGCCGATGCTCGCCATCGCCGAGCCGTACGCGAGATTGAGGCTGTTCTGAACGCGTCCAGCGCGCGCGTACTTCGCGGCGGCGAGCGTCTCCGGCAGCAGCACGACGAGGGCGATGACGACGCCGACGAAGCTCTGCGGGAAGCCCGCGGCGTCGACGGCCTGTTCGATCGACGGCGACAGCACCTTCGCCAGACCGACGACAGCGACGAGCGCCACGACGAGCAGGCCCAGGCTGACGAGCGCGGCGCGCGTCGACGGGGCCGGGCCGTGGGCGTCCTCGTCTCCCTCGTCGTCGAGCGGCTTGCCGGCGCGGTCGACGGGCACGAAGAAGTCGCGGTGACGCACCGTCTGGGTGAGGACGAACATCGCGTACACACCGATCGAGCTGATCGCGGCGAACGCGAGCTGCGACGGCGAGAACTCCGGCCCGCTGCGGGCCGAGGTGAACGTCGGCAGCACGAGGCACAGCCCCGCGACGGTGACGACGCCCGCCAACGCGGCCGCCGACCCTTCCGGGTTGAAGCGTGCCAACCCGCGGCGCCCCGCGCCGAGGAAGATGCACAGACCGGCGATGCCGTTGATCGTGATCATGAGCGCCGCGAACACCGTGTCGCGCGCAAGCGTCTCGACGCCGTCCTTGCCGGAGGCCATGAGGGTGACGATGAGCCCCACCTCGATGACGGTGACGGCGACCGCGAGGACGATCGAACCGAGCGGCTCGCCCACCTTTGCGGCGATGACCTCGGCGTGGTGGACGGCGGCGAGAACAGCTCCGAACAACGCCGCGGTGACGAGGACGGCGACGATGCCCGGCAGGCTGCGTCCCCATGTGGCCGCGAGGACGACGGCTCCGAGGATCGGAGCCCACGTCGTCCACTGGGCGATTCCTGGTCGGTGCGTGGCTTCGGCGCTCATGCGCTCCCCTTGGATCGTGCGGCGGTCACGGACGCTGCGTGCTCGGCCCCTGCCTGAGGGAGACGGTTCCTGCGAGAGCGAGCCTCGATCAGTCTTGGCCGAATGTGCATCAAGGCCTCCGGCGACACGCCGAAGGCCTTGATGTGATGGTGGGCGATACTGGGTTTGAACCAGTGACCTCTTCCGTGTCAAGGAAGCGCGCTACCGCTGCGCCAATCGCCCCAGATATGGGAATGGAGCGGACAACCGGGCTCGAACCGGCGACCTCAACCTTGGCAAGGTTGCGCTCTACCAACTGAGCTATGTCCGCCTGTTTCCTCGGGCTTTCCGCCCTCGGCAACGACGAGAACGTTACCCGGATCATCGCGTGTTCACCAAATCGGCATCGCCGAGTCGACGGGGATCGGGGCCCACGCACGCCGCTCGACGAGTGCGCGATCGCGACGACGAAGGCGGGACGGAGGACGCTGGCTTCACGCCGACCGTGCCTCATCACGGCCGTGCTGTCCTCGACCTGGCTCATCGCGCCGCTGCTCGATCCGCAGCTGCATCCGTGGACGTCGTACGCCTCGGCGTACCTCGTCTCCGGACGCCCAGCCGCGACGCTCCTGCGCACCACCGACGGCCTCTCGGGAGTGCTGCTCGTCGTCATCTCCGCGCTGTCCTACGCCCGCCTGCGCATCGTGTGGCGGGAGCTGCGCCTCGACCACGACGCCGCAGCGGCCGTCGGTCACGTCTCGACCCGCCGTCGCGAACGCGTCGCCGTGCGGACGTGGTGCGCCGCCACGGTGCGGGCCGCATCGATTCGCCGGGCCGGGCCACCGCCGGGCGTCCGATTCGTCCTCGGCCTCCCCTGCTGAGCCGTTTCCCGGCGCGCTTCCCAGATGATCAGCGTGACGGGCCGCGCGACGCGCGTTCTCGACGCAGGCGACGGGCCCGCGCTCGCCTGCTCCCCCGGCATCGCGTCGTTCGTGTGGGATTGTGCGCCTGTCGCGCCATGCTTGTCGGCCACCCATCGCGTCATCGCCGTCGAAGCTCCCGCCGACGAGCGTCTTGGCACCGGGCACCTCGACGCCGAACGCCTTGATGTCGAGCACCCTGGCGCCGCGCATGTCCTGATGCCGCACGTCGCGATGTCGAACGCGCGGACGCCGACCGTCCCCAAGAACAGAAACGGCCGGCGCGCCGACCATGCTCGAGGACGACGCAGCGCACCTGCTGAACGCGCTCGACGCGCTGGGCGTGCCGGGCCCTGTCACATTCGTCGGTCATTCATTCGGGGCTGTCGTGGCGGAAGCCGCGGCGCGCATGGCCCCGGAGCAGGCCGCGGCCCTCGTCCTGCTCGACGGGTCACTCGCCGAGGACGGCTCCGCCGAGCCCGAGACGCCTCGATCGGGCCGACGCGCACGACTCCTGGCGGCAGCCCTGTGAAGCCGCTCGGCCGTCGCTGCTTGGCGGGTCTGCGGCCCCACGATTCGCACGCTGGCGGTGCCCGCGCGTCGTTCACTCGCGCGATCGGTCCCCGGCCTGCGCGACGAGATGGCGTCGATCAGCGTGCTCGAGACCTGTCTTCACGAATTGTCGGCATATTCGTCCTGCGTTCGTCAGCTGCATGCGCTGCGCACGACGTCACCGCTGACGCCGCAGTTGCCGACGCTCGTCGTCGCCGCCAACGGGCGCCTGCAGCGACGCACGCCAACCCGTTGGGTGCGCGCCGTGCTGCGCCAGGCGCGCGAAATCGCCGCCGATGCAGACGTGCGGAAGGCCGTCCTCGAGCGATCCGGCCATTTCGTCATGCTCGACCGCCCTCAGCGCATGGCCGACCTCATCCTCACGCTCGGATCCCGCTGACGGCGGCGCACCGCGACGCTCCGGCGGCCTCGCACTCTGCGTCCGCTCGATCAGGCGCCGGGCTCGTCGACGATGCCGTCGTCGAAACCCGCCGCGTCGCGACCGTCCGTGAAGTGCAGCGCAGCCTCTTCAGCGCTCGAGGCGCCACCCGCGAAACCGTCGTCCTTGGCGACGAGTTCGGATTCGCGATCCTCCGCCAGGCCCTCGTCGGGGGCGACGACGCGGCCGACGCGCGTGTCGTCGAACTCGTCGTCAGGTGACGGAACGCCGTCGGGGTTGCCGTACGCCGAGTCGGGGTCGACGTCGGGCACCTCCTCCTCGAGGCGCTCGTCGAGGGTCTCGTGCTCGTTCTCCCAGCGCTCGACGTTCGGCTCGCGCTCCGGCGTCGTGAACCCCTGGTCGAGCATGTTCTCGTACGTCTCGCCCGTGACGTCGTCGGCGGCCTGGGCCTGATCCGCGTAGCCGTCCATGGAGCCGAGGTCGAAGTTCGATTCATTCGTCATGACGCCATCATGCGCACATGAGCCGCACCAAGGAAAGCCGGCAGGCCCGCTGCACTTCGGTCGACGGCCCCGCCCGCATGCGCCGCTCGACTTTGCCCCACAACGCGTCATCCATGACGCGTTTCCGGGCGATGGCCGCCGGGCCCCGCGCCCACGGCGTCCCCCGCACACCGGCCCAGGATCTCTCGCCCAGCCGGCAGCTCGCAGCCTGCAGCGTAACAGCCACGATGCTCCCGACGGCCGGGCCGTGGGAGCATCGTGGCTGTGTTCGGTTCTGGTGGGCGATACTGGGTTTGAACCAGTGACCTCTTCCGTGTCAAGGAAGCGCGCTACCGCTGCGCCAATCGCCCGAGGTGGAGACGGGATTTGAACCCGTGTAGACGGCTTTGCAGGCCGTTGCCTCGCCTCTCGGCCACTCCACCGAACACGGTTCGCACCGTGCGTGTCCAAGAAGACACAGAGCGGACAACCGGGCTCGAACCGGCGACCTCAACCTTGGCAAGGTTGCGCTCTACCAACTGAGCTATGTCCGCCTGCTACTGCGCTGTCGCGCTGCAACGAGAGGAAACACTAACCGATGCTCACGTTCACGCGCAACGTGGGCGGCGCGGATGCCGCGTCACGCGCTGCGACGCTGCGCCATGTCGTCGGGGCGAGCAGACTCGGCGGCGGCTTCGCCCTGCGCCACCACGCCATCGTCGGGCCGCGCCCCACGATCCACCACGGCAGCTCGCTCGCCGTACGGGCGCCCATGCCTGGCGCCGGCCGACGTCTCGTTCTCCTGGTCGTACGGGGCGTCGTCGCCCGCCCGTGAACGCACCTTGGCCACCTGTTCCTCGATGAGCCCACGCGTCCGCGCACGCACTCCGACGGGCGCGGCGGCGACCGGCCACAGCCGCGCGACGGCACTGTTGAGCGCGGCACCGATGAGCACGGCGATCGACAACGAGTACAGCCAGATCAGCGCGATGATCGCTGCCGCGAGCGGGCCGTAGATCGAGATGCCGCCGACGGACGCCGACAACCAACTGCGCAGGAACAGCGAGATGATGACCCAGGCGATGAGGGTGAATCCGGCGCCGGGCAGGTCGCGCACCCATGGCGTGCGCACAGGTGTCGCGATGTAGTAGAGCGTCGCGAACCCGACGATCGTGATGGCGCCGACGACGGGCCAGTACAGCGTCAGCAGGAACAGCAGACCGGGCGGCAGCATGCGTCCGAGCAGATCCGGGCCGATGACGATGAGTGGCAGCACGGCGCCGATGAACAGCAGCGAGACGAAGTACAACGTCACCGACAGCGCACGGGCGCGCACGATGCCGCGCACGCCGCCCTGGCCGTACATGATCGAGATGGTGTCGACGATGACGTTGATCATCCGCGAACCGGACCACAGCGACAGCAGGAAGCCGATGGAGACGACGTCGGGGCGTCCGCCCTCGAGCGCGTCGTGCAGCGTCGGCATGACGACGTTCTGCAGCGCCTCCCCCGACAGGATCCCCTCGAGGTAGCGCTCGATCGAGCGGACGATGTCGTCCACGGTACGTCCGCCGAGGGCGCCGCCGACGTAGCCCATGACGCCGAGCAGGCCGTAGACGAGCGGCGGGAAGGACAGCAACGCGAAGAAACCCGCCTCGGAGGCGAGGCCGGTGACGCGGTAGCGCATGCACTGACGCAGCGTCTCGAGCACGAGGCGGCACACGGCGTAGAGGCCGGGCACGCGGCGCGCCACGCGGCGGGCGCGGGTACGCAGCATCGACGGTTGATCCTGCTCCGCCTGCTCGCTCACCCGAGCACGTTAGCGGCGTTCGTCGCGGAAGGCGGGGAGGCTCGCCGCAGCCGTGTCCACGCCCGAACCGGCGTGCGACGAGCGCGTCCTACTTCATGGTTAGGTAGACGCCATGGATATCTGGCCGGGCAAGCCCTACCCCCTCGGTGCCACGTTCGACGGCACCGGCGTCAACTTCGCAATCTTCTCGGAAGCGGCCGAGAAGGTCTTCCTCTGCTTGGTCGACGACGACATGGTCGAGACGCGCATCGAGCTGACGGAGGTCGACGGCCACGTCTGGCATGGTTACGTGCCGAGCGTGCAGCCCGGTCAGCGGTACGGCTACCGCGTCGAGGGCCCGTACGACCCCGAGAACGGGCAGCGTTGCAACGTCAACAAGCTGTTGCTCGACCCGTACGCGAAGGCGATCGAGGGTCAGATCGACGGCGACGAGTCTTTGTTCAGCTACTACTTCCTCGAGCCGGACAAGCGCAACGACGACGACTCGCTCGCTCACACGATGCTGAGCGTCGTCATCAACCCCTACTTCGACTGGGGTCACGACCACCCGCCGCAGCACGAGTACCACCAGAGCGTCATCTACGAGGCGCACGTCAAGGGTCTGACGATGACGCACCCGGACGTGCCGGAGGAGATCCGTGGCACGTACGCCGCGATCGGTCACCCCGCGATCGTGCAGCACCTCGTCGACCTCGGCGTGACGGCGATCGAGCTCATGCCGGTGCACCAGTTCGTTCAGGACACGACGCTCGTCGAGAAGGGCCTGACGAACTACTGGGGTTACAACACGATCGGCTTCCTCGCGCCGCACAACGCGTACTCGGCGAGTGGTGAACGCGGTCAGCAGGTCACCGAGTTCAAGGCGATGGTCAAGGCGCTGCATGAGGCGGGCATCGAGGTCATCCTCGACGTCGTCTACAACCACACCGCCGAGGGCAACGAGAACGGCCCGACGCTGAGCTTCCGCGGCCTCGACAACGAGAACTACTACCGCCTCGTCGACGACAACAAGGCGCACTACTTCGACACGACGGGCACGGGCAACTCGTTGCTCATGCGCAGCCCGCACGTGCTGCAGCTCATCATGGATTCGCTGCGGTACTGGGTCAACGAGATGCACGTCGACGGTTTCCGCTTCGACCTCGCTGCGACGCTCGCGCGTCAGTTCCACGAGGTCGACCGGTTGAGCGCCTTCTTCGACATCATCCAGCAGGATCCGGTGATCAGCCAGGTCAAGCTCATTGCCGAGCCCTGGGACGTCGGTGACGGCGGCTACCAGGTCGGCAACTTCCCGCCGCTGTGGACGGAGTGGAACGGCAAGTACCGCGACACCGTGCGCGACTACTGGCGTGGTGAGCCGGGTTCGCTCGGCGAGTTCGCCTCCCGTCTCACTGGTTCGAGCGACCTGTACGCGCACTCGGGGCGTCGACCGATCGCGTCGATCAACTTCGTCACCGCGCACGACGGCTTCACGATGCGCGACCTCGTCAGCTACAACGAGAAGCACAACGACGCCAACGGCGAGGGCAACAACGACGGCGAATCGCACAACCGCAGCTGGAACTGCGGCGTCGAGGGCGAGACCGATGACGCGAGCGTGCTCGCGCTGCGGGATCGTCAGATTCGCAACCACCTCGCGACGCTCATGCTGAGCCAAGGCGTGCCGATGCTGCTGCACGGTGACGAGCTGGGACGCACGCAGGGCGGCAACAACAACACGTACTGCCAGGACAACGAGATCTCCTGGATCGACTGGGATCTCGACGACCGTCGCCGTTCGTTGCTGGAGTTCACGCAGCAGCTCATCGCGTTGCGTCGTACGCACCCGGCGTTCCAGCGTCGACGCTTCTTCGCCGGCGACGCCGAGCACGGTGGGCGCAGCGACTGGGGCGACATCGTCTGGTTCGGCGCGAACGGTGAGGAGATGCAGGACGGCGACTGGGCCTCCGGAGCCGGCACGATCATGGTCTACCTCAACGGTGACGCGATCCACGCGCAGGATGCGAAGGGCCAGTCGGTCGTCGACGACCACTTCCTGCTGCTGTTCAACCCCGGCCACGACGAGACGCACTTCGTCATCCCCGAGGTCGTCAAGAAGGGTTCGGAGTGGAGTTTCGCCATCTCCAGCCTGCCCGAGGACGCCGAAGCAGGCGTCGAACTGAGCGGCGGCGACACCGTCAAGCTGCCCCCGCGCACCCTCGCGGTGCTGCAGGCGCCACGCACAGAGAGCTGACGAACGCATGACGAGGGGCTGACCGGTTCGATCGAACCGGTCAGCCCCTCGTCATGTTCGTCTTCTCGTGCCTGGCGCGCCGCCGGCCGTGCTCGTACGGACCCGGCCCGCGGCGTGTACGTCAGAGCTTCTCGAGGCGAGCGCGCTGCTCGGGGACGTCGAACGTCGCCTCCGGCCACTCGAGGGCGAGGGCGCGCAGGTGCTCGAGGACGAGCTGCTGCACAGCAAGACGCGCATACCACTTGTTGTCGGCCGGGACGACGAACCACGGCGCGACGTCCGTCGACGTCTTCTCCAGCAGCGCCTGGTAGGCCTCCTGGTACTCACTCCAGTAGGAGCGTTCGACGAGGTCGCCCGGGTTGAACTTGTAGAACTTCTCCGGGTCCTCGAGACGCTCGGCAAGGCGCGCCTTCTGCTCGTCGGCGGAGATGTGGAGCATCACCTTGATGATCGTCGTGCCATTCGCGACGACCGACTCCTCGAACGCGTTGATCTGGCCGTAGCGACGCATCCACACCGGTCGCGAGACGAGGTCGTGGACACGCACGACGAGGACGTCCTCGTACTGGCTCCGGTCGAACACCCCGACATAACCGGGCTTGGGCAGCGCATTGCGGATGCGCCACAGGAACGGATGCGCTTGCTCTTCCTTCGTCGGCGTCTTGAAGGCCGTCAGCTCGACGCCCTGTGGGTCCATCGTGCCGACGACGTGACGCATGATGCCGCCCTTGCCGGAGGTGTCCATGCCCTGCACGAGCAGCAGGACGCTGCGCCCGCCGGGGTGACGCTCGCTCGCGTAGAGCCGCTCCTGCAGGTCAGCGAGCTCGTCGCCCGTCTTGCGCATGACCTTCTCGGCCTTCTTGGGCCCGCCGTCGAACGCGGGCGTGGACGACGCGTCCAGGTCGGCGAGGACGAACCCCTCACCGACGCGCAGCGCCGAGGCGAAGTCGCTCTTGACGGCCTTGAACTTCTTCGTCTCCTTGCGCGTCGCCTTGTCACGGCCGACGTTCGCGATGACCTCCTCGGCCTGCTTGAGACGAGCCACCTTGGCGGGCGCAAGGCGAGCCGTGCTCGTCGACGTGTCGACGTTCTTCGCCTCGGACGTGGCGTCGGACGCCGACTTCTCCGCCTTCTTCTCGCCCTTCGCCGTCGGTGCCTCCGCCTCGGCGGTCTTCGACGTGGCCGCCGTCTTGGCCGCGCTCGCCTCGGACTTCTTCGTCGCCTCGGACTTCTTCTTCGCGTCGGACTTCGCCGTCGTGTCAGCCGACTTCTTGCTCGAGGACGACTTCTTCGACGCCTTGCCAGCCGACTTCTTCTTCGGCTGCGCGTCAGACGTCGTGGTCTTCGTGGACGCTCCCCCGGCGGCCGTGGTCTTGGCGGACGTCTTCGACGACGTACCCGCCTCCTTCGCCGACTTGGTCGTGTCGCTCTTGGTGGCGACCTTCGACGACGAGGAGGCGCTCTTCGCTGCCTTCTCGGGCGCCTCGGGCGACTCGCTCTTGGCCTTCTTGGACATACCAGTCATCGTGGCAGACCCGACCGGCGTTGTCATGCACTTCGCCTCCGCACGGACAAGCGATTCGGCGAGATCACGGTGATCCGTTGGGGCGCAACGCTTTCGAAGGACGCCGATTCAACGCTCGTCGGCGACAGAGCGACCACCACCCGCTCGTTCCGCAGCGATCAGGCGTACGAACGGCGCTCAGCGAGCGAGGAACTCGCGGACGTATCGCTCCCAACGGGCCGGGTCGGTGTTCCACTCGCGCACATGTCGGGCCTGCTCCCAGCGCTGCCAGGTGACGATGTCAGGGCGCAGTCGTGCGAGCTCCGCGCTCGGTCCGTAGGGCACGAACTCGTCGTCGACGGAGTGGATGACGAGCATCGGCTTCGTCAGCTCGTCGGCGCGCGCGACCCAGTTCGTCAGCGTGACGTCGATCGCCTGCGCGAGCCCCGTCATCCGCCGGCTCGATCGGTTGCCGCCCAACAGACGTGCCGCGAGGTCGGCGAGGCGCGGGTGCAGCCGATTGGCCCGCGCATGGTGAGCCATGACGTCGGCCCAGTCGAGCACCGGCCCGTCGAGGACGACGCGACGCACCGCCCCCGCGTGGCCGCTGCGCGCGAGTACCTGCATGACGATCGCGCCGCCCATCGACCAGCCGAGCAGGTCGATGCTGCGCGCGCCCTCCCGCAGCGCGAACTCGAGGGCGAGATCGACGTCTTCCCACTCGGTGAGTCCGAGGGCGTACTTGCCGTCGCTGCTGGCGGGCCCGTCGGAGTCGTTGCGGTAGCTCGGGATGATGCACGAGATGCCGAGGTCGGTGAGCACCGGGACGGCGCGCAACGTCTCCCCGCGACGGGCGCCGCGGCCGTGGACGAGAACCGCCCAGCGGGTGCCGTCGCCGGCGCGCGTCACCCATGCCGGCGCGCGGCCGTTGACGGTGGGAAGCGCGAGTTCTTCGGTTCGGATGCCGTACGCGTCCTGGGGCGAACCGTCGACGTACCAGCCGCTCCAGCGGGCGGGGCCCGGGAGGAGCTCGCCGCGCGTGACGGCGTCGACGGCCCGGATGACGCCGCCCGCGTCGGTGTGACCGAGGATCTCGCCGATGCGAGCGTGGCCGCGTTCGTCGTCCCAGTACAGCCCGTAGCGGCCGGGCGCGAGGGATTCGACGCTCGACGCGAAGACTGCGCTCGTGGCCACCCCGTCGAGGCCGTGACGGACGGTCAGGACGTCCGCGTCGTTCGGTTTTTCCTTCTCAGGTGTGACGAGCTTGCGCGCGAAGACCGCCGCGATGGTGACGGACGCCGCGCTCGTCGTCGCGGCGAGCGCCGCGCCCGTTCCGAGACCGAGCACGACGGACTGGCGGCTACTGAGACGCTTCACTCTTCAATTGTTTCATCGCGGCGGCCTCACGCCGTCGGGCGCCCCGTTCGTTCATCGGTGATCGAGGGTGTTCGTCGCGCCGACCTCCCCGCTGTCGGGACGCTTCTGGTTTCGGCGACCGCTCGTTCGTTCACTCGTGGCCGGGGTGTGCCGCTGCGCGCGTTCCGGTCGTGATGGTCATGAGTGACGCCTCATCTCGGATCGGAGCAGCGCCGAAGCACGGGCCGCGGCGACACGGATGGGGCGACAATGGGTGGCATGAGCTTGCCCATCACACTGCCCGTCCAACCGATGCTCGCGAAGGCCGTCACGAGCGTGCCGGAGGGTGACGAGTTCACCTACGAACCGAAGTGGGACGGTTTCCGCTGCATCGTCGCGCGGGACGGCGACGACGTCGAGTTGCACTCGCGCGGCTCGAAGTTGCTGACGCGCTACTTCCCGGAACTCGTCGAGGCGCTGAAGTTGGCGCTGCCCGAGCGTGTCGTCCTCGACGGTGAGATCGTGCTGCGTCAGGGCTCGCCCGGGCATGAGCGGCTCAGTTGGGACGCGCTCAGCGCACGCATCCACCCCGCCGCGTCGCGCATCGAGAAGTTGGCCGCAGAGACGCCGGCGCAGTTCGTCGCGTTCGATCTGCTCGCCGAGGGCGACGACGACGTCATGGGCGAGCCGTTCGAGAAACGTCGCGCACGTCTGGAGGCGCTGTTCGCGCAGTGGCCGACGAGCGATTCGGTCTACCTGACGCGCACGACGCGCGACGCCGACGAGGCACGTCGCTGGTTCGAGCAGTTCGAGGGCGCGGGGCTCGACGGCGTCGTCGCGAAGCGTCGCTCCGACGTCTACGAGCCGGGCAAGCGCACGATGCTCAAAATCAAGCACAAGCGCACGGCCGAAGCCGTCGTCGTCGGTTATCGCGTGCACAAGAGCGGCGATGGCGTCGGATCGCTGCTGCTCGCGCTCGCCGACGCGGACGGCGAGTTGCACAACGTCGGGGGCGTCAGCGCGTTCACGGCGGCGCGACGGCGCGAACTCGTCGACGAACTCGACCCGCTCGTCGTGCGCGACGCCGACGGCAACGCCGCGCACGGTGAGACGGATCGCTCACGCTTCAGCAGCTCGAAGGACGTCTCGTTCGTGCCCCTTCGCCCCGAACGCGTCGTCGAGGTCGCGTTCGATCAGTTGGAGGGCAACCGCTTCCGTCATGCCGTGACGTTCCTGCGCTGGCGCCCCGACCGCGAGCCGACTTCCTGCACTCTCGAGCAGGTTGAACGCGCCCCCGACTATGACCTCGGAGAGGTGCTGCGACGCGGCTGACCCGCCGCGCCTGGTTCGCCGTCACGCCCGTTCGTCGTCACGCCCAGCGCCCCGGCATCCCCGTCGTCATCGCTCCCCCGTCGTCCCTACTCCCCTGACGACGACCGTTCTGCGATTCCTGTCCCCTTCGCGAATCCCGTTTCCTTTCTCGATTTGCGTCCACATCTGCGATCTTCGTCCACATTCTCAAGCCAGCAGGTCCCAACGGACGCCGGCGTGAATATGGACGAAGATCGCAGATGTGTACAGGCGAGCGCGTCAGCCCGCCAGCGCGATGTTCTCGTCGACGACGGGCTTGTCGGCCTTCTTGCCGAAGCGCTGCTGCGCCGCCTGCTTGCTGATGCCGAGGCTCTCGCCGATCTGGGCCCACGAGTCGCCCTTGGCGCGACGCTCGGCGACGACCCACTTGATCGTGTCGGACATGAGGTTGTTGAGCATGGCGAGCCCCTCGAGCTCGTCCTTGGTGAACAGGTGCGTCTGCACCCGGAAGCCCTCCATGATGCGCGCGGCCGCCTCTTCGACGGACTTCTCGGAGATTCCGCGCAGTTCCTGGGGCAGGGGCTTACTGATCTTGGGCATGCCCTGAGGCTAGGTCGCGCAGCAGGGCGTGTCAATTAGAGTTGACTGGGTCACAGAGCCGCACCCCATCGAATACTCCACGCACCCCTACGGCTGTCGCCCATCACATCGCGCGACCGCGAGCAACCTCGCCGCTGGGCTCGACGTGGCAACGCACGCGTCGCACGACTACGTCGCTCGCGGCGCCTCCCAGATGACGTGTTCGACGGGTCGCGATCGTGCTGGCGGTCGCTGAGCTACAGCCCCACGCGCTCCGCCACCCGCGCTGACGCCGGGTTGTTCGTCGCCATGACGGCGACGAGCGGCGCGTCAGGCCCCTGGCGCAGCGCCCATTCGACGACGGCGCTGGCGGCCTGGGCCGCGTAACCCGGGCCCCAGTGGTCGGAGTCGAAGCGGTAGTAGAGGTTGAGCACGGGCTCGCCACCGAGGTCACGCAGCTCTACGCCTCAGAAACCGACGACCTCGCCCGTGTCGTCGACGACGGCTGCGTACCCAAACCCGTGCTGACGCCAGTGCGCGCGCCACGACGCGATGAGGTCGACGGCCTCGGAGGCCGCCTTCATGCGCCCCGACGGCAGATGGGCATACGTCCGCGGATCCCCGTGGATGCGCCAGCACGCGTCGACGTCGGCGTCCGAGGGCTCGCGCGGCACGCGTCGACGTCGGCGTCCAACGGCTCGCGCAGCACGAGCCGCTCGGTCTCGAGCCACGGCGTCACGGCGCGTCTTTCTTGGCGCGGCTCGGCTGCACGCGCGGCGGCTCACCGGGCATTTTCGGGTAATCGGGCGGAAACGGCAGCTCGGGCAGGCCGCGTTCGACGTCGGCGTCCCACAGCGCGATGGCCGCGTCGACGTCACCGACATGGTCGTTCATCGACTCCCCCGGCGCCCGCGCCCATGCGTCACCGTCCGCAGCGACGATGCCGGGCACGGTGCGCACCGTGAAGTCGGACGGCGTGACGTCACGCAGCTGCGACCACGCCACCGGCATCGAGACCGGCGCACCCGGCAGCGGCCGCGGCGAATACGCCGCGGCGATCGTCCGGTCGCGGTTCGCCTGGTTGAAGTCGACGAACACCTTCTCGCCGCGCAGCTCCTTCCACCACTCCGTCGTCACCAGATCGGGCAGCCGACGCTCCAACTCGCGCGCAATGCCGATGACACCGTGACGCACGTCGAGGAACTCCCGCGTCGGCGCGATGCGTGCATACACATGGACGCCACGGTTGCCGGACGTCTTGACGAACGGTGTGAACCCCAGCGACTCCATGAGCTCCTTGAGCGCGAACGCCGCCTCGACGGCATCAGCGAAATCGCGCCCCGGCTGCGGGTCGAGGTCGATGCGCAGCTCGTCAGGATTGTCGTTGTTCTCGGCGCGCACGGGCCACGGATGAAACGTCACCGTGTTCATCTGCACGCACCAGGCGAGCATCGCGGGCTCGTCGAGGACGAGCTGCTCGTGCGCCCGGGCGCTCGGGTACGTGCACATCACACTGCGCGCGTAACTCGGCGCACCCTTGGGCGGGTTCTTGCTGAAGAACGGCTTGTCCGCCAGCCCCTTCGGGTAACGCTCCAACGCGACAGGCCGATCGCCGCTCCAGCGCAGAAACGGCTCGGCCACGGCGAGCACATACTCGACGAGGTCGAGCTTCGTCACCCCGTCGTCGGGATAGACGACGCGATCGGGACTCGACACCCTGACGGTGCGCTCCTCGCCGTCGGGGCCGGGAATCTCGAGGGTCACTGCGGTGGACGCCATGCTCGAAGCGTAGGCGACAGATGCCCGCCCCGCGTTGCCTCGCCCCACTCGCCTTGGCAGGGTTGAGGCATGCCGTCCCCCTCCGCCTCCCGCGTGAGCGAGCCCGACCTGGGCCCGTTCTTCCGCGTGGATGCCATGACGCCGGGGGCGGATTGGCGGCCCCTCGGCGCCGACCTCGCGTCCCGTGGCGCCCTGGGCGCGTGGATCGACCGAGCTCGCGAGCGGACGGCCGCTGCCGGTTCTCTTCACTCCGATGATGTCGACGTCCGTGCGCTCGGCGCCGTCTTGCATCTCGGGGTGTGCGCGCGGGTGCTGTCACCGTGGATCGGGTCGGCGCTGCGGAATACACCCTCCGGGGGCTCGAGAGGTGCCTGCGTCCCCACGCTCGACCAACTGTTCTGGCAGGACGACGGCACGACCACGTTTCCGCTGGCGCTCTCCCCCGAATGGAGTGCCCGGCCGGCGCTCGCCACCCCCGTCGCACACGCCGCCAGCGACGCGAGCGTCGCCGTCAACACGAGCGTCGATCACTTCGCCCGCGCCCTCGTCGATCGACTGGCAATTCCACTGACGTCGACCGCGCTGACGCCGTCAGCTCCGATTGCCTGGGGCAACGTGGCGTCGGCGCTCCATGGCGCGGCGCGCACCGTCGTCAGGGTCGATCCCGGCCAGTCGACGGCGGTGAGACAGATCGCCGATGCCTGCCTCACGGCACTGACCGCAGCCCGTGGCCGACCACTGACCGACGGCCGCATCGGGACAGGGAGCTTTCGCCGTCACAGCTGCTGTCAGCTCTATCGGCTGCCGGGCAACTCACGCGACACGGTCTGCGGCGACTGCGTCCTGCGGGAACGAACCGGAGCCCAACATGGTTGACGCTGACGTGGGCCCGAATCGTATGTCAGGCCGCCCCCTGCTCGGGGGACGCTGCCAGCGCCAGCAAAAGGGCTCACCGCTCCACCAACCATGACTCAACACCCCACGGCCCGCCACTCGGCGGCGCCGACGCCCTCGTCCAGGAGGTTCTTCGATGAGCGACCCGACAACCCCGACGTCCGAGCAGGACTGGCGAGCCACGCTCTCCCCCGCCGAGTACGCCGTCCTGCGCGAGGGCGGCACCGAGCCGGCCTTCCGTGGCGAGTACACCGACACCGAGACAGAGGGCGTCTACGCGTGCCGCGCCTGCGGCGCCGAACTGTTCACGAGCCGCGAGAAGTTCCACAGCGGATGCGGCTGGCCCGCGTTCTTCGCGCCCGCCGATGCTGACAACGTCCGTCTGATCGAGGATCGCAGCCACGGCATGATACGCACCGAGGTGCGCTGCGCGAAGTGCGACAGCCACCTCGGCCATGTGTTCCGCGGTGAAGGTTTTTCGACGCCGACCGACGAGCGCTACTGCATCAACTCGATCAGCATGACGCTGCGGCCCGCCACGAACTGACGGTCGCCACGCCCGATCCTGACGTAGCCCCACCCTGCCGCGGAGGATCTGCTCGAGAATTACGCATCTGCACGAGGAATGTGCCGCACACTCCTCGTGCAGATGCGCATTTCTCGTGCAGTCTGCGTCACCGCGCCCTGTCCGCCGGCCCACGCGCGAGCACGAGCGGCGCTCCAATCTCAGACCGCCCGCTCCCGCGCGACGCGATACGAGCGCACCAGCATCTCGGCGGCACGTCGCCCCTCCTCGAGGGCCTCCTCGTACGGTTCGCGAAGCATGAGCGCGAGCGTCCCGGCGTAGATCGTCATGAGCGCTGACGCCAGGTGCGCCGCCGCCGCCCCTGCAACGGGTTCGCTGTACGCCAGCAGCCTGTCGCGCAGTAGCGCCGTTTCCTCCTCGAGCACGGCGCGCAGATCCGGGCCAGGGTTGACGATGGCGGCGCTCGTCCCGCTGAACGCGCACCACCGCTCGGGCAGGCGCTCCGCCTGGTAGGTCGCGAGCGCCGGCCACAGCGCGAGCAGGCGTTCCTCATCATCGGCGGCGGCGGCGATCGCGTCGTCCCACACCTGGGTCCAGATGTTCAGGCGACGTCGCAGCGCCGCGGCGATCAGCCCCTCCTTGTTGCCGAAGTGGGCGTAGAGGCTGGGCGGCGACGCGCCCGCGCGCTTGAGGATCGTGTCGACGGGCGTCGCGAAGGCACCTTCGATGAAGAGGAGCGAGTCGGCCGCGTCCAGCAGCCGTTCGCGCACGGGTGTTCGGGTGTTCACATCACCAGAATATAACGTGCGTTATCCTGGTGTCGATAACGCACGTTATATTCCCTCTGGCCACCCGCCCGTCGCGTCGCACGGGCAGGCCAGACCCGCGTCGCGCACGTCACGAGACGCCCGCACCCAGGGCGGCCGGCTCGTCGCCTGCGTCACGCACCGAGCACGAGGAGGCCGAATGAACACCCTGTACATCGACGGCGAATGGGTCGCCGCAGCGTCCGGCGAGAAGCGCACCATCACCTGCCCGGCCGACGGCAGCGAGGTCATCGTCGTCGACGAGGCCGGGGCCGAGGACGCGGCGAAGGCCATCGCCGCCGCACGTCGCGCGTTCGACTCGGGTGAGTGGCCGAACACGCCCGCCCCCGAGCGCGCCGCCCTGCTCGCGAAACTCGCCGACCTGCTGGAGCGGGACAAGGAGAAGGTCGCGCGCATGGAGTCGCGGGACACGGGCAAGCGCTACGCCGAGTCGCTCATCGACATGGACGACATCATCGGTGTCTTCCGCCACTTCTCGGCGCTGACGACGCAGCACGCCGGCCGTGTCGTCGAGACAGGCATGCCGGACGTGTCGAGCCGCGTCGTCACCGAGCCGGTGGGTGTGTGCTCGCTCATCACGCCCTGGAACTACCCGCTGCTGCAGACGGCGTGGAAGGTCGCACCGGCGCTCGCGGCGGGCAACACGTTCGTCCTCAAGCCCGCCGAACTGACGCCGCAGAGCGCGATGTGGCTCATGGACGCCCTCGCCGAGGCCGGCCTGCCCGCGGGCGTCGCGAACCTCGTCCTCGGCCCGGGCTCGAGCGTCGGCGTCGAGATGACGGAGAACGTGGAGGTCGACCTCGTCTCCTTCACCGGTGGCGTCGTCACCGGCCGCGCGATCATGGCCGCGGCCGCCCCGACGGTCAAGCGGGTCGCCCTCGAACTCGGCGGCAAGAACCCCAACGTCGTCTTCGCCGACGCCGACCTGCCCGCCGCCATCGACAACGCCCTGACCGCGATCATGCTCGACTCGGGCCAGGTGTGCTCCGCCGGTGCGCGTCTGATCGTCGAGGAGTCGATCCACGACGAGGTCGTCGACGAACTCGTGCGTCGCTGCGAGCTGATCCGCCTCGGCGGCCCGTTCGACGACGACGCCGAGACGGGCCCGCTCATCAGCGAGGCGCACCTCGAGAAGGTCGACGCCTACGTGCAGCGGGCCGTCGCCGACGGCGCCGTGCTGCGCACCGGAGGCAAGCGCGGCGAGGGTGAACTCGCGAACGGCTCCTACTACCTCCCGACGATCCTCGACGCGTGCGACGCCTCGATGGCGTGCGTCCACGACGAGTCGTTCGGCCCCGTCCTCACGGTCGAGACGTTCTCCGGCGCCACGCGCGAGGAGGCTGAGGACGCCGCCGTCGCCATCGCGAACGACACGATCTACGGCCTCGCCGGCGCGGTGTGGACGGAGAACGCCGGCCGCGCGGAGCGCGTCGCGAAGCGTTTGCGTCACGGCACGATCTGGATCAACGACTACCACCCCTATGTCCCGCAGGCCGAGTGGGGCGGCATGAAGCAGAGCGGCATCGGCCGCGAACTCGGTGAGGCCGGCCTCGGCGAGTACGTCGAGACCAAGCACATCTGGCACAACACGCGCCCCGCGCCCGCCGACTGGTTCTCCGGTCGCGAGCAGGCCTGAGCGCACCCACGACACCGAGACCGATCGAACGATCAGGAGAGACACCATGAAGAAGCGTTACGACTACGTCATCGTCGGCGGTGGATCCGCCGGTTCCGCCCTCGCCAACCGCCTCTCGGCGGACGCCGGCACGAGCGTCCTCGTCCTCGAGGCGGGGCGCGCCGACTTCAAGTTCGACCCGCTCATCCACATGCCCGCCGCGCTCATGTTCCCCTCGGGCAACCCGCTGTACGACTACAAGTACGAGACCGACCCGGAGCCCTACATGGGCGGCCGCCGCGTCGCGCACACGCGCGGCAAGGTGCTCGGTGGTTCGAGCTCGATCAACGGCATGATCTTCCAGCGCGGCAACCCCGGCGACTACGAGAAGTGGGCATCGTTCGAGGGCATGCAGGACTGGGACTACAAGCACTGCCTGCCGTACTTCAAGCGCATGGAGACGACGCTCGCCGGCGCTGACGCCTGGCGCGGCGGCTCCGGCCCCCTCGTGCTCGAGCGCGGCCCCGCGTCGTCGCCGCTGTTCCAGGCCTTCTTCGAGGCGACGCAGCAGGCCGGCTACGCGCTGACGGACGACGTCAACGGCTACCGCCAGGAGGGCTTCGCGCCCTTCGACCACAACACGTTCAACGGCTCGCGCATGAGCGCGTCGCGCTCGTACCTGTGGCCGATCAAGAACCGCAAGAACCTCGACATCGCGACGCTGTCGTTCGTCACGAAGCTGCGCTGGGACGGCAACCGCGTCACGGGTGTCGACTTCGTGCGCGGCGGCCGTCGTCACCACAGCGTCGACGCCGGCGAGGTCATCCTGTGCGGTGGAGCGTTCAACACCCCGCAGCTGCTGCAGCTTTCGGGCGTCGGCAACCCCGAGTACCTGCGCGAGGCCGGCGTCACGCCGCGCGTCGAGCTGCCCGGAGTCGGTGAGAACCTCCAGGACCACCTCGAGGTGTACCTGCAGCACGAGTCGAAACAGCCCGTCTCCATCCAGCCGTGGCTGAAGAAGTGGAAGGCCCCGTACATCGGTGCGCAGTGGCTGTTCCTCAACTCCGGTGTCGGCGCCTCCAACCACTTCGAGGCCGGCGGCTTCCTCCGCACGAACGAGGACGTCCAGTACCCCAACCTGATGTTCCACTTCCTGCCCGTCGCCGTCCGCTACGACGGCACCGGCGGTGACCACGAGCACGGCTACCAGGTGCACATCGGCCCGATGAACTCTGACGTGCGCGGTCACGTGCGCATCAAGAACGCCGACCCGAAGCAGCACCCGAGCATCCTGTTCAACTACCTGTCGACGGAGAACGACCGTCGCGAGTGGGTCGAGGTCGTGCGCACCGCGCGTCACATCCTGTCGCAGCCCGCGTTCGCCTCGTTCGACGGCGGCGAGATCAGCCCCGGGCCCGACTGCGCCACCGACCAGGAGATCATCGACTGGATCGCGAAGGACGCGGAGACGGCCCTGCACCCGAGCTGCTCGGTCAAGATGGGCACCGACGAGATGTCGTGCGTCGACCCGAACTCGATGAAGGTGCACGGCACCGAAGGCCTGCGCGTCGCCGACGCCTCGGTCTTCCCGAGCATCACGAACGGCAACATCTACGCGCCCGTCATGATGGTCGCCGAGCGCGCCGCCGACCTCATCGCCGGCAACACGATGCTCGAGCCGCAGGACCCGCCGGTCTACCGCGCGAAGGCTGGGATGCCGCTGTGGCCCCAGGGTGACCCCCGCAACGACGCCTGGGACGCCAAGGACGAGATCCCGAGCGCCGCGAAGGTGATGGCGGAGCAGCCGTGAGCAGCCCCGCCACCGTCACCGTCGAGGACGAACAGGTCGTCGACCCCAAGGTCAAGCCTGTCGTCCTCGGCGGCACGGCCGTCTTCATCGTCCTCGTCGCCGGATGGTGCCTCGTCGCCCCCAAGACCGCCGAGAAGCAGCTCGGTGATCTGACGGCATGGATGGGCGACTGGTTCGGCTGGTTCTACATCCTCCTCGCGACGGCGACGCTCGTCTTCGTCGCGTACATCGCGCTGCGTCACTCGAAGGTGCGCATGGGCGCCGACTCGGACCGGCCCGAGTACTCGACGTTCTCGTGGGCGTGCATGCTGTTCGCCGCCGGCATCGGCACCGACCTCATGTTCTTCGCGGTGGCCGAACCGGCGACGCAGTACCTCAACCCGCCGGCCGGCAAGGGCGGCACCGTCGAATCGGCACGTGAGGCGACGGTCTGGACGCTCTTCCACTACGGCATCACCGGGTGGGGCATGTACACGCTGATGGGCCTCGCCCTCGGCTACTTCGCCCACCGCAAGGGGCTGCCGCTCGCCGTCCGTTCAGCGCTGTACCCGCTGTTCGGCAAGCGCATCAAGGGTGGCATCGGCAACGCAGTCGACATCGCCACCGTCCTCGGCACGATCTTCGGTGTCGCGACGAGCCTGGGTATCGGTGTCGTCATGCTCAACGTCGGCCTCGACGTGCTGTTCGGCGCGCCGCAGGGCCTGCCGGTGCAGATCGGCCTCGTCGTCCTCGCCGTCGTCATGGCGACGATCTCGGCGACATCCGGCGTCGACAAGGGCATCCGCATCCTCAGCCAGCTCAACGTCATCCTGGCGCTGCTGCTCGCGGGTTGGGTGCTCGTGTTCGGCGACACGTCGTTCCTGCTGCGCGCCGCCGTCATGAACGTCGGCGACTTCGTCTCGATGTTCCCCGGCATGACGATGGACACGATGGCCTACGACTACCCCGCCGACTGGATGAACGGCTGGACGCTGTTCTTCTGGGCCTGGTGGATCGCCTGGGCGAGCTTCGTCGGCATGTTCCTCGCGCGCATCTCGAAGGGGCGCACGATCGGGCAGTTCGTCACCGGCACGCTGACGATCCCGTTCCTCTACATCGTCATGTGGGTGACGATGTTCGGCAACAGCGCGATCGAGCGCATCCGGGGCGGGCACGCGGCGTTCGGCGAATCGGCCGTCAACGCACCGGAGACGGGGTTCTTCGACCTGCTCCAGCAGTACCCGGCCGCGACGTTCATCATCGGGCTCGCGACGTTCGTCGGCCTGCTGTTCTATGTGACCTCGGCCGACTCCGGCGCGCTCGTCATGGCGAACCTTTCGTCGACGCTGCCCGACCCGGAGACGGACGCGAAGCCGTGGGTTCGCATCCTGTGGGCCGCCGCGACCGGTCTGCTGACGGTGGCGATGCTCGTCGTCGGCGGCATCAAGGCGCTGCAGTCGGCGACCGTCGTCATGGGGTTGCCGTTCGCGGTCGTCATGGTGCTCGTCATGATCGGGTTGCATCGCGCGCTCGAGGGCGAGCGGCGTCAGAGCGACGCGCTGCGCGCTTCGCTGCGCTCGTCGATCGTGTCGGCGCCACCCGCGCCGACGCAGGGTTCGTGGCGCAACCGGCTGGCACGCCAGTTCGGCACCGTCTCGCTGCGCACGCTCGAGACGCGCATGACGAGTGTCGTCGAACCGGCCCTCGAGGAGGTCGCGGCCGAACTGCGCAACAGCGGCGTCGACGCCGTCGTCGAGACGAACGCGGATCCGAGCCGTCACGTCGCGCGGACGGTGACGCTCACCGTCCACGCGCAGGGGCCCGGTTTCGACGACTTCCACTACCTCACGCACATCCGACGGGTGAAGGTCGCCTCGTACGGATCGCGCATGGTGGAGGCCGACGACACCTCGTGCCAGCTCGAGGTCGTCGTGCCCGGCGGCGGCACGTACGAGATCGACACGTACACGAAGGAACAGATCGCGCACGACGTGCTCGATCACTACCAGTGGTGGGTCGGCTCCGTCGACGCCGTCGCGACGGAGGCCGCCCGCTGACGCAGCCTCCCCCGCGTCGTTGACGTGCTGACGTGACGGGACGCGGGAGGCCGCGGTGAGGCCGCATGACGAAGGCCCGGTTCG
>NZ_DCNR01000031.1:0-10022 GCF_002322065.1 Dermacoccus sp. UBA1591
CCGCATGATCGCTGCCTCAGCTGACGCCGAGGATCTGCTTGACCGGTTCGATGCCGAAGTAGACGAGGAAGAAGAGCCCGACGACGTACATGAGTGGGTGCACGTCTTTCGCCTTGCCCTTGACCAGCTTGATCAGGATGAAGCTGATGAACCCGGCGCCGATGCCGACGGCGATCGAGTAGGTGAAGGGCATGAGCGCCATCGTCAGGAAGGCGGGCAGGCCGATCTCCATGTCCTTCCAGTCGATGTCGTTCGCCTGCGTCATCATGAGGTAGCCGACGATGACGAGGGCAGGCGCGGCGGCCTCCGAAGGCACCATCTCGACGAGCGGGGCCAGGAACGTCGTGAGCAGGAAGCACACGCCGGTGACGATGGAGGCGAGGCCGGTTCGCGCGCCCTCGCCGACGCCGGACGCCGATTCGATGAAGGCCGTGTTGGAGCTGATGGAGCCGGCGCCGCCGGCCATCGCGGCCACGGAGTCGACGATCATGATGCGTTCGGAGTGCTCGGGCACACCATCCTCGTCGAGCAGGTCTCCCTCGGCGCCGACGGCGTACATCGCGCCCATGAGGTCGAAGAAGGCGCCGAGCACGAGCGTGAAGATGATGAGGATCGTGGAGATGGTGCCGATCTTGCCGAAGGCACCGAACAGCGAGAAGTCGCCGATGATCGAGAAGTTCGGCTGCGAGACGAACGAGTCGGGCACCTGCGGCACGGTGAGGGACCACCCTCCCGGGTTCACGACGTCCCCCTTGGCGTTCGTCTTGCTGCCGATGTTGCCGACCGTCTCGGCGATGACGGCGAGCGTCGTCGCACCGAGGATGCCGACGAGCATGGCGCCTTTCACCTTGCGGGCCATCATCGCGGCGATGCCGAGCACGCCGATGATGAAGATGAGCACCGGCCAGCCCTGCAGCGTGCCGCTCGGGCCGAGTTGGAGGAAACCGCCGCCGGCGGAGTTGAAACCCGCGTCGTGGAGGGCGACGAGGCAGATGAACAGCCCGATGCCGACGCTGATGGCCGTCTTCAACGAGTGCGGAATCGCCGCGAACAGTGCCTTGCGAAAACCGGAGATGACGAGCAGGAAGATGATGAAGCCCTCGATGACGACGAGCCCCATGGCGTCAGGCCAGGTCATGCCCGGCAGCTTCGCCACGGAGTAGGCGACGAATGCGTTGAGACCGAGGCCGGTCGCGATGGCGAGGGGGAACTTGGCGATCGCGCCCATGAAGATCGTCATCACACCAGCGACGAGGGCCGTCACGGATGCCACGAGGGTGAGGTTCGGCGACGTTCCGCCACCGATGTAATGGCCCGTCGAGTCCGGCACCGTGCCGATGATGATGGGGTTGAGGACGACGATGTACGCCATCGTGAAGAAGGTGACGAGGCCACCGCGGATCTCCCGTCCGACGGTGGAACCGCGTTCGCTGATCTTGAAGTAGCGATCCAGGGCGTTCGCGGGCGGCCCGGGGGCGGGGGCCGAAGTGACTGTGCTCGACATGGCGCACATCGTATTTGGCGCCCGTGTGCGCCGGGAAACGTGCTCAGCGGGTGGTCGTCGCCGCCTCGTCGGGTGCGCGCCCATGACCGGGCCCGTGAGTGACGTCTGCCGTCCCTTCGCCCCGCTCAGCAGAGGCGCACCGCCGGGTCTGAGGGCGCCGGCACCGAGCTCGGCCGTCGGTGCTTCGCCGCCCGTCAGGGGCGCGTCAACTAGGCTGTGACGGTGAGCCCAGACCAGCGTCAGCCGAAGCGCGCGCCGCGTGCTGACGGTGCGACGCCCCGCTCGATCGAGCGCGCCCGCGAGATGCGGGAGCGCGCCGAGCACTCGATGTCCTACGAAGCTGGCGTCGTGCTCCCCGCCGAGGGCGAGGCGCGACTCGAGGAATCGCCGTACGAGAAGTTGTTCACCGGCGGCGACACCGTCATTCCGAAGCCGCAGCCGCTGCACGTCGACACACCCAAGGTGATCCTCGTCGGCGTCGCGTGCTGGGTCGTCATGCTCGTCGTGACGCTTCTCGTGCCCGCCCTGCACACGGGCGAGCGTGACTGGTGGCCGTGGACGTGCGTCGCGGGCGCCGTCCTCGGACTCATGGGCTGGGCCTACGTGCGTCGCGGACGTGGCAACGCCGAAGCTGCGTGAGCTCCGCGGACGGCGTCTTTCGCACTTCGGCCGAGACCACGGTCGTCCTGCAGTAGCCACCGGGCGACGTGTGTTTCGAGCAGGATGCTCATCGCTCGGCGCCGAGCAGCGCCCCGACGAGCGTGTCGGTCTCATCGCCGAAGGCGTCGTCCGCCGTCGTCCACGACGCATCGAGTGTGCCGAACCTGACGGGCTCGGCGACGTGCGGGACGAGGTCGACGATGGGCCGCCCTGCCTTGGCGATGGTGATCGACTCGCAGGCCTCGGCCCTGGCGAGCAGCCGGGAAAGGTGAGTCTTCGCCTCGTGGATGTTGACCGTCGTCATGTGGTTGGTCTACCGAACCAAGCTGCGCGGGGAAGGGCTCAGATGTCGCTCTCGTCGACGATGCGGTAGGCGTAGCCCTGCTCGGCGAGGAAGCGCTGACGGTGCGCGGCGAAGTCGGCGTCGACGGTGTCGCGCGTGACGATCGAGTAGAAGTGCGCGGTGCGTCCGTCGGCCTTCGGGCGCAGGACGCGACCGAGGCGCTGGGCCTCCTCCTGACGCGAGCCGAACGTCCCGGAGATCTGGACGGCGACACTCGCCTCCGGCAGGTCGATCGAGAAGTTCGCGACCTTCGACACGACGAGCTTGGTGATCTCGCCGTCACGGAACTGCTGGAACAGCTTCTGCCGCACCGCAACCGACGTCTCACCGGTGATGAGGTCGGCGTTCAGGCGTCCCGCGATGGTCTCGAGCTGGTCGAGATACTGGCCGATGACGAGGGTCGGTTCGCCGTCATGCTTGGCGACGATGCGTTCGACGACCGGATCCTTGACCGTCGCGCACGAGGCGAAGCGGTAGCGCTCGTCGGGTTCGCTCGTCGCATAGGCCATGCGGTCGGAGTCGGAGAGCCCGACGCGCACCTCGACGCAATCGGCGGGCGCGATGTAACCCTGGCTCTCGATGTCCTTCCAGGGTGCGTCGTAGCGCTTCGGGCCGATGAGGGAGAACACGTCGTCCTCGCGGTTGTCCTCACGCACGAGCGTCGCCGTCAGGCCGAGACGTCGACGGGCCTGCAAGTCGGCCGTCATGCGGAAGATGGGCGCGGGCAGCAGATGCACCTCGTCGTAGACGACAAGGCCCCAGTCGCGCGCATCGAGCAGTTCGAGGTGCGGGTAGACGCCCTTTCGCTTGAGCGTGAGCACCTGGTACGTCGCGATCGTGACGGGGCGGATTTCCTTGCGCGCACCGGAGTACTCGCCGATCTCGTCCTCCGTCAGCGTCGTGCGCTTGAGCAGCTCATCGCGCCACTGACGGGCCGAGACGGTGTTCGTCACGAGGATGAGGGTCGTCGCCTTGGCCTTCGCCATGGCACCGGCGCCGACGAGCGTCTTGCCGGCGCCACAGGGCAGGACGACGACGCCGCTGCCGCCGTCCCAGAACCCGTCGACGGCCTGACGCTGGTAGGGGCGCAGCTCCCAGCCGTCGGTGTCGAGGTCGATGGGATGGGCCTCGCCGTCGACGAAACCCGCACGGTCCTCGGCCGGCCAGCCGACCTTGATGAGCTCCTGCTTGATCGCGCCACGCTCACTTGGGTGGACGGCGACGGTGAAGTCGTCGAGGCGATCGCCGACGAGTGGCTTGATCTTCTTGTGCCGCAGCACCTCTTCGAGCACGGGCTTGTCGGTGGAGTGCAGGACGAGCTGGTCGCCGTCCTTCTCGAGGACGAGACGGCCGTAACGATCCATCGTCTCGGCGACGTCGAGCAGCAGCGGTTGCGGCACGGGGAAACGGCTGTGCGTGATGAGGGCGTCGACGACCGTCTCGGCATCGAGGCCTGCAGCGCGGGCGTTCCACAGGCCGAGCGGCGTGACGCGATACGTGTGAACGTGCTCGGGGGCGCGTTCGAGCTCGGCGAACGGAGCAATGGCGCGACGCGCCGCCTCGGCGTTCTCGTGATCGACCTCGAGCAGGATCGTCCGATCGCTCTGCACGATGAGTGCGCCGTTGTTCACGCGTTGCCTCTCGGTGGGGTCTGCGGCATCGACAGGTGCCGCGTTCAGGGTAACGGGCGCCAGCGACGGGGCATTCCGACCGGGGTGAGCACCGAGACGGCCGATGTTGTGTCATGAACGCGTGAGATAGCGCGCGTTCATGACACAACATCCTCGGGTGGGGAGGGATCGTGAGCCGTGATGGCGCGAGCATCATGGGGGTCGAGCACGCAGATCTGGGCGTGGGTGACCTCCGCCAGCTGCAAGGACTCTTCGACGCTGAGTACCTCGACGGCCATGGCCCGTGGACGCCGAACGAGCCGTATGGGTACGCCGGCCACGACGTGCACGTGCTGGCGCACCACGACGGCGCGCTCGACGGCCACGTCGGGTGGGGCCGACGCACGATGAGCGTCGGAAACGAGGATGTTGTCATCGCCGGTGTCGGTGGGGTGCTCGTCAGCCCGAGTGAGCGTGGGACGGCGCTCGGGCGTCGGTTGATGGCGGCGGCCGCTGAATCCATGCGGCGAGCAGGCGGCATCGACTTCGGGTATCTCGGGTGCCGAGAGGCCGTCGTCCCCTTCTACGCGGCGTGCGGGTGGACCCGCATCGAGGCTGCGGAGACGTACGTCGACAGAGTGTCGGGTGAGGCCGTGACAGATGCCCCAGGGCCGCCGTTGATGATCGTGGGCATCGAGCGGCCGATCGAGTCGTGGCCCGCAGGTGGCATCGATCTGCGCGGACGGCCCTGGTGACCAATGTGGGCGATCTCGGCGTTGCGCGTCAGAACGTGAAGACGTCCCAGCACAAGTGGTTTCTGCGGCGCCGATCGTCGAGCACGAGATCGCGGACCACCTCGGGGAGGCGGGTGCGCTGCCATTCGCACTCGGTGCGGCCCGTCGTCTGCGGCTAAGGTGACGAGGCCATCACTGCTTTGATGGCGTAGGCGGCAGCGCCGAGGTCGTGTTCGACGACGTGTCCGACGCACGCGGCCTGCCCCGCAGCGTAGGCCGCGAAACGGGGTGCACCTTGCAGCGGACGTGCTGCTCCCATGGCGTGGCCGCCGTCAGCACGCGCTCGCATCATCGGCATGACACCACCCGCCCAGGCGCGCGCGGCGGTGATGGCGTCAGCGGGGCGAGCGTCGTCAGGACGGGAGGCGCGGAACAGGGGAAGGACGTGCTGAGCGCAGTCAGCCGCCCAGAGCGCCAACAGGCGGTGATGCTCGTCGGACAGGGTGCCGCCACGACGGATGGTGATGAGGCGCGGATCGCGTTCGGGAGGCAGGATCACAGCGACCTGTGGCCAGGTGCGTCGTCGCGAGGGGCGGCGTCAGTGTCGGGCGCAGCGAGGGCGATTCTGTAGCGGCGGCGTCGCACGCCCTCATCGTCGGTGACGGTGGATTCAAGGCGTCCCCCAAGCGCTCGATCGTTCTGATCGACGGGACGTTGTCGTCGAGGCAGACGAGCACGCACGAGGGCAGTCCGAGTTTCGTGGCGTGTTCGAGAGCCGTGGCCAGCGCCCAGGTGGCGATGCCGCGGCCGCGCGCTGAAGGTGTGACCCCATAGCCGATGTGGCCGGTCGTCAGCTCGCCGGTGAATTCTGTGGGACGTAGGGCGATTGCGCCGAGGACCCTCTGCCCGCGGGTATCGATGGGCTCGTCATCGGCGATCCACCACGACGTGGCCGGGCGTCCGTGAAGCTCCTCGATCCAGGCCGCGAACCCCTCAGGGCTGATGACGTCATCGCCGCGCGCGATGCCGAATCCGTCCTCGTGAAGCCCCGCACCCCACTCGCGATGGGCGACGAGGAACGCCTCGTGCAGGGCGATCGTCGGTTCGATCAGTCGTGGCACGTCTCCACGAGACCGAGCGTCGACCAGGTTGATGTTGTGTCATGAACGCGCAAAAGAGCGCGCGTTCATGACACAACATCGCCGCCCATGCGACGGGGGCGACTCTCCTGGACGACGTCACGCGGTGAGCTGCGGATGACGGTTGTCGGTGCGAGGTGTTTGGATGGACATCAGCTGAGAAGTCCTCGACCTCCACGAAATCTGAGGTGTTCGCATGACCCGCAAGTCCGGCCTCGACGTCGACACGTTCGACGCGTCCGTCCGCCCCCAGGACGACCTGTTCGCCTACGTCAACAACACGTGGGTTCGCGAGCACCCCATCCCCGACGACAAGTCGCGCTACGGCGCGTTCGACCGCCTGCGTGAGAAGAGTGAGGCGGCGATGCGCGTCATCATCGAGGAGGCCGCGCAGAAGGCGGAGGACGCAGAGAACGGCAACCCGCCCGAGGGTTTCGGCCCGGCCACGCAGAAGGTCGGCGACCTTTACCGCTCGTTCATGGACACCGAGCGCATCAACCGTCTCGGCGTCTCGCCGATCGCGGAGGATCTCGCCGCCATCGACGGGCTGACGAGCGAGCACGACCTGCTCATGCTCCTCGGCCACCTCGAGCGCTACGGCATGGGTGGTCTGTTCGGTTTCTACGTCAGCGCCGACGCGAAGAACAGTGACGAGTACATCGTCTACATCGGCCAGAGTGGCCTCGGGCTGCCCGACGAGGCCTACTACCGCGAGGCGCAGTACGCCGAGATCCGCGGGGCCTACCAGGAGCACATGGTGCGGCTGCTCGAACTCGCGGGTGTCTCCACGCCGGAGGCCGTCGCCGACCGTGCGTACGCCCTCGAGGTCGACCTCGCGAAGCACCACTGGGACAACGTCTCGACGCGCGACGCCATCAAGACCTACAACCGCTACACGCTCGACGAACTGCGCGACGTGCTCGGCGCGTTCGACCTCGACGCGTGGATGGAGGGCCAGGTCGTGCCGGACGGCGCGTTCGCGAACGTCGTCGTCGGGGAGCCGAGCTACCTCGAGGGGCTCGCGGAACTGTTCGCCAACCGTCCGCTCGAGGATTGGAAGGCATGGATGACGTGGCACCTCGTCACCTCCTTCGCGAACTACCTCGGCGACGCCGTGGTCGAGGAGCGCTTCGACTTCGCCGGCCGCACCCTGTCGGGCACGCCGCAGCTGCGTGAGCGCTGGAAGCGCGGCGTCGGCCTCGTCGAGGGCGTCCTCGGCGAGGAGGCCGGCAAGCTGTACGTCGAGCGTCACTTCCCGCCGGAGGCGAAGGGGCGGATGCAGGAACTCGTCGGCAACCTCGTCGAGGCGTTCCGTCGCAGTTTCCGCGAATCGACGTGGATGAGCCCCGAGACGCAGGTCAAGGCGCTCGAGAAGCTCGACGCGTTCACGCCCAAGATCGGCTACCCCGACGAGTGGCGCGACTACTCCGACCTGCAGATCGTCGCCGACGACCTCGTCGGCAACATCAAGCGTTCCGCGTCATTCGAGACCGACTACCAGCTGGCCAAGATCGGGCAGCCCATCGACCGCAACGAGTGGCTCATGAGCCCGCAGACGGTCAACGCCTACTACCACCCGATGATGAACGAGATCGTCTTCCCGGCCGCCATCCTGCAGCCGCCGTTCTTCGACGTCGACGCCGACGATGCCGTCAACTACGGCGGCATCGGCGCCGTCATCGGACACGAACTCGGCCACGGCTTCGACGACCAGGGCTCGCGCTTCAACGGAGACGGTGAACTCGTCGACTGGTGGACCGAAGGCGACCGCGAGCGCTTCGACGCCCTGTCGGCCAAGCTCATCGCGCAGTTCTCCGAGCTCGAGACGCGCGACGCCCCCGGCCTCAAGGTGAACGGTGGCCTGACGGTCGGCGAGAACATCGGCGACCTCGGCGGACTGACGATCGGGTACAAGGCGTACACGATCGCCTGCGAGGACGCTCCGGCGCCTGAGCTCGACGGTTTCACGGGCGCGCAGCGCTTCTTCCTCGGCTGGGCTCAGGTGTGGAGCGGCACCGCTCGCGAGGCCGAGGCGAAGCGTCTGCTCGCCACCGACCCGCACTCGCCGATGGACGTGCGCGCCAACGCCGCCCGCAACCTCACCGAGTTCGTCGAGGCGTTCGACGTCAAGGCCGGCGACGGCATGTGGGTCGACGAGGACGAGCGCGTGCGCATCTTCTGAGGCACCTTCCGAGGCCCTGAACGGCTACCAGACGGATCGTTCTTCCGGCCGTGGGCGCGGTGCGGTGGGATGGGGCTCATGACCCCACGCCACATCGCGCTCGCGCTGCTCGTCGTTCTCATCTGGGGGCTCAACTTCGTCGTCATCCACGAGGGGCTGGCCGGCATACCGCCGCTGCTGTTCGTGGCGATCCGGTTCGCGTGCATCCTGCCGATCATGGCGTTCGTGCCGCGCCCGCAGGTGGCGTGGCGCGACCTCGCACTCGTCGGGCTGCTCATGTCGGCCGGACAGTTCGGGTTTTCTGTACTCGGCGATGGCGGCGGGTCTGGCCTCCGGGCTGGCCTCGCTGATCCTGCAGGCTCAGGCGCTGTTCACCGTCGTCATCGCCGCGGCGCTCCTGGGGGAGCGGCCGCGACCCATCCAACTCATGGGCATGGGCATCGCCGTGGGTGGGCTCGTCGTCGTGGCCCTCGGACGCTCGGGTGAGACACCGCTCGTCGGCGTCCTGCTGTGTCTCGCGGGAGCGCTGAGCTGGGGTGCCGGTAACGTCGCCTCGCGACGCTGCGCGGGAGCGTCAGGCCTGGGGTTGACGGTGTGGGGCAGCCTGTTCGTCCCGCTGCCGATGCTGGTGGTGTCGCTGCTCATCGACGGCCCGGGCGCTGTCGGTGGCGCGCTCACGCACTTCGGCGGCGCGGCGATCGCGTCGACGGCGTACACCGTCATCCTCGCGAGCCTCGTTGGCTACACGATCTGGAACGGGCTCATGGGCATCTATCCGGCATCGAACGTCGCCCCGTTCACGCTGCTCGTCCCCGTCGTCGGCTTCCTCGCCGGCTGGGTCTTCCTCGCCGAACGCCCCAACGCTGCCGCGTTCGTCGGCGGCGCGCTCCTGCTCGTCGGCGTGGCCGTCATCGTGCTCGGCCCGCGCGCGCTGACGCGGCTGGGCGCCCGCCGTCAGAGCTCGAAGCGCTCGAGCGTGACGCCGTCCGCGCCGTAGACGAACAGAGCGTGCTGCAGGGTTCCCGCGAGCGCGCGGGGCATCCAGTGGCGCGCATCCGGCCACATCTCGGCGTAGGGAATCTCATCCTGACGCATCCAGCGGGCAGCGATCTCGTCCGAATCCTGCACCGCGCCGAGGGCACCGGACGCAATGAACACATGCGCCCGCATGTCTTGGGTCAGGGTGTCGTGGGAAAAGCGAAAGTCGAGGACGCCGGCTGGCGCGAGCATCTGCGCGCGCAGACCCGTCTCCTCCTGGAGCTCGCGGGCGGCCGCCTCCTGCGCGCTCTCACCGGCGTCGATCTTGCCGCCGGGGGCGACGACGCGGCTACGACCGAAGCCGCGCAGCTTTCGCCCGAGCAGCACCTCGTCCGCCCCGTCGCTCGTACGGGTGACAAGGACGAGGCAGGTCTCGAGGGGCGTCGCGGACGTCACGCCGACGCCACGCCCGTGATGCGGTGGATCGAGAACGTCCGCGTCACTGGCGAGGTGTCGCCCAGCTGGCCCGTGACGCGCCCGCCGGTCACGCTCGCGGGGCGGAACAAGCCGCGCTTGATGTCGCCGCCAGCCTCGACGTAGCCGATCCACACGGGAACGCTCTCGGCGGCCGCGTCCTGCAGCAGCGCCAACGTCACCGTCGGATCACAGGACGGGATGCGCGTGTGCGCGTCGTGCTCGCTCGGACGGACGGCGTCCTTCTCGGCGGCCCGTAGACGGCCGGCCAGCTGCTCGGCCTCACCGGCGTCGAGCGTGTTCACCTGGACGGGGGTGGCGCGGCGCGACGGCGTCGGGGCCCGCTCGACGGTGGCGGCGCGCACGACGACCCCGCCGTCGGAGGTCTCGGCGACAGG